>NZ_JAFHKK010000001.1 GCF_016937535.1 Sulfurospirillum tamanense
GGTAAAATGTATTCACAATTGCATTTTTTTGCAAAAAACTTAGTAGAAAATTAAAGGGATTGTTTCCAACACATTAATAATTTCACGTCGAAAAACAACCATGATTGAGGAAAGCACTGCAATCATCACCACATAAGCAAGCATAATTTTAATAGGAAAGCCCACAACAAGAAGGTTAAATTGCGGCATCGTCTTCATAAGCATCCCAAAAATTAAATCAGAAAGAAGCGAAACAGCCTTAACAGGGAAAGAGAGAATAAACCCAAACAAAAACATCCCCATAACACCCTTGCTGATATATTCCCACATATCAAGAGTTGGGTAAAACGCCCCCAAAGGGAGTTCTCCTAAAGAGTGGTGGTAAAACAGTAGCATCAGATGGTGCCCATCAAAAGCTAAAAACAGGGTAAGTGCGAGCAGGGTAAGCAGTTGGCTCATCAAAGGAACGCTTATCCCTGTTTGAGGATCAACAACATTGGCCATCGTAAAGCCCATCACAAAAGAAATTTGCTGTCCAGCAAGCTCTAAAATAGCAAAAATCAAATAGACCAAAAGGCCTGCCATAAGCCCAAGAAACAACTCCATCATCACAGCAAACACAAGCTGCACCAATCCAAGCTCAAAAGGCGCAACGGTGGCATAAGGAAAAAGGAAAATAGTCAAAAAAAGCACCACGGCCGTTTTAATTTCAACAGGAATTCGCATGTGATTAAAAAAAGGGAAAAAGGCTACAAGACCACTCATGCGCGTAAATAATAATAAAAAGCGTACGACATTTTCTTCACCAAGGTACTGGACAAATTCCATTTTATTGCGCTACAAGTGTCAAATCTTCCAAAGCGTAGGCGCAATCGCACCGCTTAGCGAGGGCCACATCGTGGGTAACAAGCATGAGGGCAGCTTGCTGGGTGTGCACATATTCAAACAAAACATCCATCACTTCTCGTGCGGTGTGTTGGTCGAGGTTGCCCGTGGGCTCATCAGCAAAAATTATGCGTGGTTTTTTGGAAAGCACCCGCGCAATAGAAACACGCTGCTGCTGGCCGCCTGAGAGTTCTCCAATTTTTTGTCCCAACACATGGGAAATTCCCAAACGCTCCATCAAAGACTCATCCAGTGGCGTGCGACAAAGCAAAGCGGAGAGTTCAATGTTTTCTTTAGCAGTAAACCCCTTAAAAAGATAATGGGATTGAAAAATAATACCAAGCTTTTCACGCCTTACATGTAAAGCATTAGCAGCGCCAGCGCCGTATAAAGAAGCGCCTTCAAAAACCACTTCGCCCTTTTGGGGAGGCAATAAGGTAGAGCAAATGTGCAAAAGTGTTGATTTTCCACACCCGCTCACGCCAACAATAGCCATACTTTGAGCAGGTTCTAGTGTGAAAGAAAGGTCATTAAAAAGTGGGTAATCAAAAGCATGAGAGAGATGTTTGGCTTCTAAAAGTGCCACGAATCTCCTTTAAGAAGAAGGGGGCGAGCGCAAGAGGCCCGCCCTAAAACGTTAGCCAATCTGCGCGGCTACTTCAGCAGCAAAATCTTCTTGCTTTTTCTCAAGGCCTTCACCAAGTTCAAAGCGTACGTATTCTACTAATTCGATTTTTCCACCAAGTTCAGCTGCTTTTTCAGCCACTACCTGAGCGATAGTTTTTTTATCGTCCATGACGTAAAATTGGTTTAAAAGCGTAAATTGTTGGTCAAGCTGGGTGTTGTCTGCAATAAAACGCTCAAGTTGACCAGGAACGATTTTGTCCCAAATCTTCTCAGGTTTGTTTTGCGCGCGAAGCTCCGCTTTGATGTTCTCTTCTGCTTGAGCCATAATGGCATCGGTAAGTTGCAAACGGCTTCCATACTGAGGCACTTTTTTAAGAGGCTTGCCAAGACGCACGTACTCTTCGTTTGTTTTTTCAATATCTGCAATGAGTGCTATTGTCTCTTTTTCAACAAACTCAAGGTCTAGAGATTCGTGACTTAAGTACAGTGGCTTCATAGCCGCAGCGTGCATACACAAACTTCGGATGAACTCAGTAGCAGCCTTGGCTGTTTTTTCGCTATCACACGCTGCGGCGATAATCACCCCTACTTTGCCATTGGAGTGCAAGTAGCCATTAACCACACCATTTTGACCCGCTTTAACGGTTGCAAAACGTCGCACCACTAGGTTTTCACCAATAGTCGCAATTTGTGTGTTGAAATACTCTTTAAAATTAACACCACCAATGGTAGACTCCATCAACTCTTCTACAGTTGAAAAGCCACTAGATTGGATGTGGGCTGTTGTTTTTTGGGTTAATGCTTGGAAGCTTTCGTTTTTGGCAACAAAGTCTGTTTCAGAGTTGATTTCACTCAACGTTGCCATGGTGCAATCTTCAGAGACTTCCACACTCACAAGGCCTTCGCTTGCCAAGCGGTCTGCTTTTTTAGCTGCTTTTCCAAGGCCTTTTTCACGGAGCAAATCAACTGCTTTGTCCATATCTCCACCCGTTTCAGCCAAAGTGTTTTTACAGTCCATCATCCCAGCACCCGTCATTTCGCGCAGTTCTTTTACCATTGCTGCAGAAATTGCCATTACGCGTCTCCTTCGGTCTCTTCTTCGCTAAAAAGCGCTTCGTCTGAAGTCGCTTCGTCAATAATCTCTTTTTTCTCTTCATCGCTCACTACCGCATCATCTTCACTGACTGCGTCTTGAGCGCGAATTTCTTTACCTTCAATAATGGCTTCGCTCATCTCTTTACAAAAGAGTTGAATGGAACGAATCGCATCATCGTTACCTGGGATTGGGAAATCCACTACGTCTGGATCACAGTTGGTATCAAGAGGTGCAACAACAGGCAGTCGTAAGCGATTGGCTTCTTGAACGGCGATTTTTTCCTTAACGGTGTCGATGACAAAAATCATATCAGGAACAACTTTCATGTTGCGCAAACCACCAAGGTAATTAAGCAACTGCTCTTTTTTGCGTCGAAGCATTAGTGCTTCTTTTTTAGTCAAAAGGTTGATAGAGCCGTCTTCTTCCATGGTTTCAATCACTTCGAGCTTACGAATAGATTGTTTGATGGTTTGGAAGTTGGTGAGCATGCCGCCCAACCAGCGGTGATTTACATAAGGCATACCGCATTTTTCAGCGTACTCTTTAATAGCCTGGCTGGCTTGTTTTTTAGTGCCAACAAATAAGATGGTTTTACCCTCAGCGGCTGCGTCACGCACAACAGTGTAGGTGTAGCGAAAGTATCGCAACGTTTTTTGAAGATCGATGATGTAGATGTTTTTGCGTTCACCGAAGATGAACTTTTTCATTTTTGGATTCCAGCGTCGTGTCTGGTGTCCGAAGTGTACCCCGCATTCTAGCAGGTCTTTCATGGTTACCATGATGTCTCCTTAGTGGGCGTTGCCCGAATTTTGGTTTATCCGCCACACCCCTTAACAACCGAAGTTGCAACCGTACAAGGATTGGTGTGTGTGAGATTGAGCCGTGATTTTACTCAAAATTAGTTTAAGGTTTACTTTTGCCAGAGAAGTCACTAGAGAGTTGTGCTGTGTTTTGACTTTGAATAAGCCATTCTAGCAATGTCGCCACATGGGTGCAACTTTGACTTGAGAGCCTACACGGAGGCTTGGAAGTGTCGCAAAGATGTGCTAACAAATCAGGGTTTGAAAAAGTGGTTATGTCGTATTTTTTGGCTTTTTCTACAATGCGCTGCATTACCGCATCGCTTAGCGCAGAGGCCGCACCAAAGGCATACACTTCATAGGCTTCTTTTTTTGCTTTCATCTTCTCCCTTTAACATAATGATACCCGCTTGCCTTCCTGTCGTTTTATCACGTCGGTAAGAAAAATAGCGCGTATCGCAGCATGTGCATCCAAAAGTGCTCTTCACATGAAGCACTCCAGCAGCTTTAAGCTGCTCCTCCACTAAAGCTCGCAAATCCAAAGTACGCCCGTGCACGTGGGCGCCAAACCTTTTTTTAGCCTCTTCTAGTGCTACACCATCAAGTTCGTAACAACATCCCCCAATACTTGGGCCAAGGCTTACATGTAAATGCTCAGGTTGCACGCCAAATGTTTCGCGCATTGCCCTCAAAGCTTCGAGCACAATCCCTCCAAAAGCACCTGCTCTGCCTGCATGCACAGCAGCAACTGTGCGCGTTTTGGGGTCATGCATCAGCACGGGAATGCAATCAGCCACCAAAACCATTAGCGCGAGGTTTTCCATTTGGGTTATTAGCCCATCACATGCTTCAAACGTGCGGTTTGCGCGCTCCGTTGCAATACGAACAGCCGTTCCGTGTACCTGCTCCATGTCAGCCATCCAAGAAATACCAAGGGCTTTACATGTAAAGGTACGATTTGCCTTTACATGTAAAGGATTGTCTGCCACATGGTAAGCTAAATTATTGCTCTCAAAGGGTGCCGCGCTTACGCCGCCAAAACGGTCGGTAAAGTGGATTAATACAGACGCATCCAATGCTCCACCTCTTCCCAACCTTTTTGTTTTTTTCGCGAAAGCATGTGGTGCAAGGAGCGGACCAACATGTCGGTTTCTATATTCACGCGCCTTCCCACGCGGTACGTGCCAAGCAAAGTGTCTTGCAGCGTCAGAGGAATGAGTGTCAAGCGAATTTCCTCTTCCATTACGTCATTAATTGTGAGACTCACTCCATCAATCGCCACACTTCCTTTGGGAATCATACACACCATCGCCTGCTCAGGAAGGGAGATAAACATCTCTAGCGCATTGCCATTGTGTTCAAGTCTGCTTATCTGTCCAATGGCATCCACATGCCCTTGGACAAAGTGCCCATCCAGTCGGTCACCCACTTGCATTGCTGGCTCAATGTGCACCAAGCCTGTTAAGTTTTCATGAGCAATATGCGCCCTTGTTTCAGGTGAAAGTTCCACACTAAAAGTGCCCTGCCCTACATGCACAGCGGTTAAACATGCTCCATTGACTGCGATGCTATCACCAATACGTGGACAATAAGACGCCTTGAGAGTGAGCGTGTTTCCTGCGAAAGAAACCACCGAAGCTTTCTCACGGATTAGGCCTGTAAACATGGTTATCCCCTTGTTAGAAAAAGGGTTATTATACCAAAGATATGGTATAATCCGCCCCCTAAGCACAGCACTTATTTATCTCATGGCAACGCGCTTTAGCACGTACGCCACTACTTTTAGGATCTATCATGAAATATGACATTATCGTTGTGGGCGGCGGACACGCAGGCATTGAAGCGGCCCTTGCCAGTGCACGCATGGGCAAAAAAACCCTCTTGATTACTATCTTGGCCGAACAAATCGGGGCCGCTAGTTGCAATCCCGCCATTGGAGGCCTAGCCAAGGGCCACCTTGTCAAAGAGTTGGATGCCCTAGGGGGACAAATGGGTCTTGTAACCGACCAAGCAGGCATTCAATTTCGTATTTTAAACGAGTCCAAGGGACCTGCTGTGCGTGGTTCGCGCGCCCAAATTGACATGGACCGCTACCGCATTATCATGCGAAACCTCATTCTCAATACCGAAAACCTTGATGTAGCCCAAGAGATTTCCGAAGCGCTCACGAGCAAAGAAGGCGTTGTCACCGGCGTCATTACCCACCTCAAAAACCATTACCACGCCTCCAAGGTCATCCTCACCACAGGAACTTTTTTGCGTGGGCTTATCCATGTGGGTGAAATCCGCCAAGAAGCGGGGCGCGTGGGTGAGTTTGCTGCTTATAAACTTTCGGCTTCTTTGAAAGAACTCGGATTAGAACTTGGTCGACTCAAAACAGGGACTTGCCCAAGAATCGATGCTAAAAGCATTGATTTTTCAACCATGGAAATACAACCTGGAGATACCGCTCCTGCGCCTTTTAGCTTTCGCACCCCAAAAGAAACATTCAACCCCACACAACTCCCTTGTTACATCGCTTATACCAATGCGCGCACCCATGCAATAATCGAAGGAAATTTTCATCGTGCTCCTTTATTTACAGGACAGATTGAAGGTGTTGGGCCACGGTACTGCCCTAGCATTGAAGACAAAATCAACCGCTTTCGCGACAAAGAACGGCACCATCTTTTCATTGAACCCCAAACCCTCGAGGCCACCGAATACTACATCAACGGCCTCACCACATCTTTGCCGCCTGATACGCAATTAGAAATGGTGCGCAGTATCAAAGGACTAGAAAATGCAAAAATCGTCCGCTACGGCTATGCCATTGAGTACGATTATATTAACCCCACGCAACTTCATCACACCCTAGAAACCAAAAAAGTTCGCGGCCTCTACTGTGCTGGGCAAATTAATGGCACCACAGGCTATGAAGAAGCTGCGGCACAAGGGCTAATGGCAGGCATTAACGCTGTCCTTAGCTTTGAAGGAAAAGACCCTCTCATTTTACGCAGGGATGAAGCTTATATTGGTGTTATGATTGATGATTTGGTTACCAAAGGCACCAAAGAACCCTACCGCATGTTCACATCCCGTGCCGAATACCGCTTGCTCTTGCGAGAGGACAATGCTTCCTTGCGTTTGGGTGGCTACGGCTATAAACTAGGCCTCATTGATGAGGATAGTCATAAGAAAATAATAAAACTTAAAGAACAAACAGCCCTAGGATTAGCACTGTTGCATGAGCGCTTTATTTCACCCTCTAAAGAAAATACAGCTCTATTAAACACCATGGAAGAAGAGGCAGCCAAAGACCACATGTGCTTACAAAAAATCGTAGCACGCAAAACATTTACCGTAGACAAACTTCCTCTATTACTCCCCGAGACAGCATCTTTTTTAACCGAGGCAAAAGAGCAAATTGTCGTAGAGGCAAAATACGAAAACTACATCCAAAAACAACAAGAACAAATTGGAAAAATGGAGGGTTTATTGGAGGTTATTATTCCACAAAATATGGATTTTAACGCCGTAGGTGGACTAAGCAATGAAATCAAAGAAAAGCTTTTTACACACCGGCCTCCGACTCTTTTTGCTGCCAGTCAAATGAGCGGAATCACTCCAGCAGCTTTGGATATTTTGCATATTTACATAAAGATAAACTCCAAATAAAGCGTTTTTTGTGAAACTTATTTTGAAAAAAAGGAATAAATATTAATCAATAATTTTAATTAATAGCTATTTATTAGCACATTTTTTTGCTATACTTTTGCGGTAAGATTGCGTGTGGGGATGATTTCGTAACAGAATGATGACACTTCAAGAAAAAATGACCAAAGTCAATGAAAGTTTAATTATCTGTTAGATACAATCTTCCTTAAATCTTAAATACTCACGAAAGGAAAACAATGGCTGTTGAGCAAAGTAGACGCGACTTTCTTGGCATGGCCTTTGGTGGAGTCGCTGCGGTTGGCGGTGTCTTTGCTTTAGGTGCTATGAAGGCCTCATGGGACCCCCTCCCAAGTGTTATCTCCGCAGGCTTTACCACCGTGGACCTCTCCCCTATGGAAATGGGTGAAATCCGCACTATTGAGTGGCGAAAACTACCTGTGTTTATTCTTAAAAAAAGTTCAGACATAGCAAAGAATTCAGCGCGAGATGTTGTTGTCGGTGACGCAAGCTATACTGTAGTTATTGGCCTGTGTACCCATCTTGGCTGCATTCCTAGCTGGAGACCGCGAACACAAGATTTTATCTGTGCTTGTCATGGAGGCGTTTTTGACGCGAGTGGTGTCAACACCTTTGGCCCTCCCCCAAGACCTCTTGATATTCCTCCCTTTAAAATCGACGGAACCAAGCTTGTTTTAGGCGAAGAAGGCCCAGAATACGCCAAACTCGTCGGCAATGCCTAGTAAAGGAGAATTGACTTATGGCACAATTTGAAAAAGCAAACGGTATTGTAGACTGGCTAGATCAGCGTCTGGCTATTCGGACACTAGGCAGAGTGTTGATGACGGAGTATTGGATTCCAAAAAATATAAATTTTTTGTGGGCAATGGGGGTTGTACTCATCACCCTCTTTTTACTCTTGGTTGTTTCTGGAATTTTTCTTTTGATGTACTACAAGCCCGATGTGCATCAAGCTTTTGACAGCGTTAACTACACCATCATGCATGAGGTAGCATACGGTTGGCTGTGGCGGCATATTCACGGCGTAGCGGCTTCTGCAACCTTCTTAGTAATTTACATTCACATGCTTACAGCCATTTACTATGGTGCTTACAAAAATGGTCGTGAGATCATTTGGATTAGCGGCATGATGCTTTTTGGGATGTTTTCTGCAGCAGCTTTTAGTGGCTATATGCTCCCTTGGGGCCAGATGAGCTATTGGGCAGCACAAGTTATCACCAATCTTTTTGGCGGTGTGCCCGTCATTGGTGAAGCGTTGGTTGTGTGGATTCGTGGTGATTTTGCGGTAGCAGACGCAACCCTTACACGTTTTTTTATGCTCCATGTTCTTTTGCTTCCTTTGGTGATTATGCTTGTTATTGTGATTCACTTTTATTCCTTGCGCCTTCCGCACGTCAGCAATGAACTTGGTGAAGAACTAGACTTTGAAGCAGAAGCCGAAAAATATAAAGTGGGCAATAAAAAAGAGTCTAAAGTGGTTCCTTTTTGGCCTATGTTTCTCTCTAAAGACTTTTACATTGTCTCTGTTTTTATGGTTTTCTTCTTTTACTTGGTGAGTTTTCATTTCAATTTTGCTATGGACCCCATCAACTTTGAGCCTGCTAATGCCATGAAAACTCCTGCCCACATCTACCCAGAGTGGTACTTCTTGTGGAGTTATGAAATCTTGCGCGGTTTCTTTTTTGATATTGGCCCACTTTCTGCTTCTGATATTGGTTTAGCTGCCTTTGGCTTTGCCAACGTAGCGTTTTTCTTGCTTCCTTTGCTTGACAAGAGCCCCATCGTTGCACCTGCAAGCCAACGGGGTAAATTTAATATCTGGTTTTGGGTACTCATTGCAGACTTGATCATCCTAACAGTTTATGGAAAACTTCCCGCCACGGGAGCTAACGCGTGGGTAGGATTTTTTGCCTCTATGGTTTTTATTGGTCTTTTTGTAGCCTTGCCCTTCATCACCAAAAATGAAAAAAGACGAGGTGCCTAATGAAAGAATTAAAAATTTTAGCCGTTGTGGTGTTTCTTACTGCAATCGTATACATTGGGGTTGAGCCTTATGCGCATAGCAAACTTCATCCTGCTGTGACACCTGCTGATTTCCAGTTTCAAGATTTGGAACGCACAGGGAAAGTCGGTGATGCAGCACGTGGCGCTGAAACCTTCATGATGGCAGGATGCATCGGCTGTCATGGCCTTGAGTCCCAAGGCATGCCCTTTAGCATGGATAACCAAAGCGCTTCCCAATCTTTTGGTGTTGTGCCGCCTGATTTAAGCAGTGCAGGACTCATTTACGATGAGACATTTTTAGCAGCGCTTATCAAAAATCCTGCAAAAGCCCTCATGGTTGAACACAAATTTAATGAGGCAAATCCGCATCCAATGACAAGTTTTTATGGACTAGGAGAAGACCTTGATCAAGAAATTGCTGACATTGTAGCTTACCTAAAGTCAATTGCACCCGCTAGCATGAGTAGTGTGGAAATCTTTGATGATGCGTGTTTGCGTTGCCATGGCATGAAGTATGACAATGGCAAATTAATGCCTACAGAGGCTGATGCCATTCTTGCTTACATGGGAACGATTCCACCGGATCTCTCACCTATGATCCGAGCACGTAGCCACAGCTTTCTTGAGACTTTCATCAATAACCCACAAAAACATCTCGAAGGAACCTCAATGCCACGTGTTGGGCTAACCAAAGAAGCGCAGCTTCAAGTGGTGGACTACATGGAAAGCATTGGGGATAGTAAAAAAGAAGAGCGTGAACGCGTTGGACTTTATATTATGGGATACTTTGTCATTTTGAGTATCTTTGCTTATCTGTGGAAAAACAAAGTGTGGAGAGAGGTCAAATAAGACCTCTTTTTGAATAACATGTAAACCCGTTTCGGGTTTACATGTACAGTGCCTTAGAGTGGATTATTCTTCAAAAGCACCCATAGAAAGAATACGCGTATAGCGTGCTTCTAGTCGGGCTTGCTTATCTTGTGTATTTAACTCATCCAAAGAGGCTATGACATATTCGCCAAGCGCCTTTACTGCAGCTTCTTTATTGCGATGAGCACCAATAATAGGCTCTTCAATCACCGCATCAATCAAATTGTAATTTTTTAAATCTTCTGAAGTAATCTTCATTGCCTTGGTGGCACTTTCTTGTTTAGCAGGGTCGTTCCATAAAATAGCCGCACACCCCTCGGGTGAAATAACAGAGAAAACCGAATAGCGCATCATGGCAAATCGATCTGCTACGCCCACAGCCAGGGCACCACCGCTACCACCCTCGCCGATAACGACAGCGATACTCTTTACGTCCAAATCACTTAGTTCGTACAAGTTGCGAGCAATCGCTTCGCTCTGGCCTCGCTCTTCTGCTCCAATGCCTGGATACGCGCCAGGAGTGTCGATAAGAAACAGCACAGGTATATCAAATTTTTCAGCCATTTTAGCCACGCGCAAGGCTTTGCGATACCCCTCAGGATTAGGCATACCAAAATTACGTTTTAGTTTATTTTTAGTACCACGCCCTTTTTGCTCTCCGATAACAATAATTTTCTGATCTGAAAGATAACCCATATAGCAAACAATGGCACCATCATCCCTAAAAGCACGATCCCCGTGAATTTCATAAGCATCTTTTAAAAGTGCACGAATGTAATCCAAGGCATAAGGACGATCGGGATGACGTGCAAGTTGCAATTTTTGGTAATCACTGAGATTTTTATAAGTTTTGGCAACTTCTTTTTCTAGATTTTTTTGCAGAATCTCAACGGCATGAGTGTCGCCTTTTATGCGCGCACTGGCAATTTCATCATCAATCTGTTGTATTGTTCGTTCAAATTCCAAATAGGTTGCCATTACTACTCCTTAAAGCCGCTTAAAGACCACTGAGCCATTTGTTCCACCAAATCCAAAGGAGTTGCTCATGACCACGTTTAGCGTTGCACTGCGTGCTGTGTTTGGCACATAATCCAAATCACACGCAGGATCTGGGGTGGTGTAATTGATAGTTGGAGGAATAACACTATCACGCATTGCCATCAAAGAAATAACGGCCTCCAACGCACCCGCCGCGCCAAGACAGTGACCAATCTGGCCTTTTGTGGAACTCATAACTGGCACATTGGCTCCAAAGAGGGTTTTCACTGCAGCTGTTTCATTTTTGTCATTAACAGGCGTAGATGTACCGTGAGCGTTGATATAATCAACTTTATCCACATTGGCCATGCGAAGAGCAGCGCGCATTGAGCGCAAAGGACCATCGAGGGTTGGGGCCGTAATATGATGGGCATCTCCACTCTCGCCAAAGCCTACCAGCTCACCATAAATATGAGCACCGCGAGCTTTTGCATCTTCATAAGTTTCAAGCACCAACGCAGCTGCACCCTCACCCATAACAAAACCATCGCGGTCTAAATCAAAGGGGCGAGAAGCACTTTGGGGGTCATCGTTGCGTGTAGAAAGGGCTTTCATCGCAGCAAAGCCACCAATACCCACACCACAAATAGTCGCCTCCGCACCTACCACAAGCATCTTATCTGCTGCGCCCACGACAATCGTCTTAAAAGCTTCGCTAATAGCGTGGGTACTCGCCGCACATGCGGTGACAGAAGAGAGATTTGGACCACGAATACCATAGTCAATTGAAACCATCCCGCCAAGCATGTTAATGAGTGCCGAGGGAATAAAAAAGGGAGAGAGGCGTCTTGGCCCCTTTTCGTTCATTACGATAGTATTGCGCTCGATGGTAGGCAAGCCACCAATTCCCGAGGCAGAACATACTCCAAAGCGCTCTGGGTCAAAGGTTGCTACAGCAGCATCGCCCATGGCTTCTTGGGCTGCTTTGAGTCCTAAGTGAATAAATCGGTCTGCTTTTTTAACTTCCTTAGCATCCATGACGGTTGTCGGATCAAAATCAAGAATTTCTCCTGCAATTTTGACAGTATGACTGGATGTATCAAACGATGTAATGCTTTTAATGCCACATTTGCCTTCAACGATAGCTTTAAAAGAACTCTCTTTGTCTAATCCAAGGGAATTTATCATCCCGATTCCAGTAACAACAACACGTCTCAATGAAAGCTCCTTAAACGAGGGGATAGGGGGAATGCCCGTCAAAAGACGGGCGAAGTTAGACTACTTGTTGTCTTCGATGTATTTTAGCGCATCGCCAACAGTGATAATTTTCTCAGCATCCGCATCAGGAATTTCAATATCAAATTTTTCTTCCAACGCCATTACCAACTCAACAACATCCAGCGAATCTGCGCCCAAATCTTCTACAAACTTTGACTCTGGTTTCACTTCGTCAGGGTTAACATTTAATTGCTCAACAACTACTTCTTTGACTTCGTCAAGTAGTGCCATAGGGGACTCCTTAAAAAATTTTGCCTAATTCTATCAAAAAAACCTTAAAAGCCGTGCATTCGACCTTTACATGTACATGCCACCGTTCACCTTGAGGACTTCTCCTGTAATATAAGAAGCATGATCACTCAACAAAAATGCAACCGCTTGGGCAATGTCGCTTGGTGCGCCAAAACGCTTTAAGGGAATTTTTGCCGTGTAAGCTTCTTTAATCTCTTCAGGTAGCTTATCTGTCATCTCTGTAGCGATAAATCCTGGGGTGACCGTGTTGTAGCGAACAGTGCGTGGAGCGCCCTCTTGGGCAAAACTTTTGGTCATTGCAATCATTCCACCTTTAGAAGCAGCATAATTTACCTGTCCCGCATTGCCTGTTTCGCCCACAATAGAAGCGATGTTAACCACCGCGCCAAAACGTTTCTTACTCATCACTTTTAACGCTTCTCGACACCCCACAAATGCAGAAGTAAGATTAGCATCAACCACGGCAGCAAACTCTTCAGTTTTCATACGCATGGCAAGTTTATCGTTGGTGATACCTGCATTGTTTACAAGATACGCAAGCTCACCATCGGCTTCTACAATGGTCTTAATAGCTTCCACGTAGGCTTCCTCGTTGGTGACATCAAAGCCAATCACTGCCGCTTTTCCTCCGGTACTTTCGATGCTTTCTTTAAGAACATCCGCTACTTCGGGTTTGGAGCGGTAATTAATCCATACTTTCAATCCTTGGGCTGCCAACTCTCTGGCGATCGCCTCACCAATTCCTTTGCTAGCCCCTGTTACCAGTACATTTTTTCCGCTAAAACGCAATGTTTCTCCTTTTGTTTTTATCTTCAATTTCGTGTAAAATTCCTAAACCAATGGCTCATCCATTCCCTTAGGAATAGGCAAACCCATTAACTTTAAAACCGTCGGGGCGATGTTGCTAAGCCCCCCTGCTTTTACCTCATCTACATCAGGTGCCACTACAAAACAATACACATCAAATAGCGTATGGTTTGTGAGTCGCTCACCAGAAATATCTTGCATGGCTTCGCAATTGCCGTGGTCACTTGTAATTACAAGATTATATCCATTAGCTTTACCTTTTTCCAGCACTTTTCCAAGCTCTATATCTACTGCTTCAACCGCTTTTTTAGCTGCTTCAAAATTGCCCGTATGGCCCACCATGTCGCCGTTGGCAAAATTCACCACAATAAAATCATACCCCGCTTCTATCGCCTTAAGCACCGCCTGGCCAACTTCGGGCGCGCTCATTTGGGGCTGCAAATCATACGTGGTAACATTTGGGCTAGGAATAAGCACCCGTGTTTCGTTCTCTTCAGGCTCTTCTGTGCCGCCATTTAAAAAGAAGGTCACATGGGCGTATTTTTCCGTTTCAGCCGTATGAAACTGTGAATACCCCGCCTTAGCGATGACATTGCCAAGGGTCTCTTTGGATGGCTCTGGCGCAAACATCACCGGAAAAGGAAAGGTAGCATCGTATTGGGTCATGGTCACGATTTGCAGTGGCACATAAGAGCGGGTAAATTCCTCAAAATGCTCCACACCAAACGCGCGCACAAGTTGACGCATGCGGTCGTTGCGGAAATTGATAAACACCACCCCATCTCCTGCTTTAATCCCTTCAAACCCTTCAAAGGCCACAGGCTCAATAAACTCATCGCTAATGCCTTCGGCATACATGCGTTCCATGTAGGCACTAGGCGTTTCATTGGTCTTTGAACTGGCTGTTGCCATCACATTGTACGCCGCTTCTACGCGCTCCCAGCGGTTGTCTCTATCCATAGCATAAAATCGTCCGCTCAACGAAGCAATGGCCTCCGCGTGGGTCTGCTCAAGTGTTTTGACAAAACCAAGTCCTGAACTTGGGCTCACATCTCTGCCATCAGTAATGGGATGCAACCACACTTTCTTCCCTTGGTTTATGGCCAAATCCGCCACGCCCAAAAAGTGCTCCACGTGCGAGTGCACCCCGCCATCACTCAAAAGCCCCACAACATGGATGGTTTCGCATTGGGACAAAAGCTGGGCTAGGGCAGGGTTTTCCCTCAAAGAACCTTCTTTTAATGCCATGGAGATTTTCACCAAGTTTTGGTACAAAATCCGACCGCTGCCAATGGTCATGTGCCCTACTTCGCTGTTGCCCATTTGCCCCGCAGGAAGCCCCACGGCTAGTCCGCTAGTACGAATAAGCGCATGCGGAGTGGTTTCAAAAAGGTTGTCGTAGGTTGGTTTTGTGGCTGCGGCAAAGGCGTTAAACTCCTCCGAAGGGTTATGTCCAATGCCATCCGTGATGACTAAAATTGTTTTATGTGTTTGGTTCATAAAGTGCTTTCGTGTTTTTAGGTTTTAAGCAAGAGTATACTAAACTGTTGCTTTTAAAAACCAAAATTGCCCCTTTTAGGATCTCCATGTTTTATTGGCTTTATGATGTTTATGCCATCAACCTTCTTCAGTATATTACCGTGCGGGCAGGACTTGCGTTCTTTTTGGCCTTTACATGTACCGTGGTCGTCTTACCTTGGTTTATTCGCTGGGCAAAACGGCGAAAAGCTAGTCAGCCCATCTATGACCTTGCCCCAAAAACTCACCAAAAAAAATCCAACACCCCTACTATGGGCGGACTCTTTTTTCTCCTTACGGCCACCTTTGCGATTCTTCTGTGTGCGCGCCTTGATAACGGTTTTGTACTGGCTTCTTTGGTGTGCATCTTAGGCTTTGGGGCCATTGGCATTAAAGACGACAGCGCAAAAATTTTAGGCAACAACAACCAAAGCGGCCTTAGTCCCAAAGCCAAGCTCGCCTTGCAAGCCATCGTGGGGCTAATAGTAGCGGCCTTAACACTCTATGCCACAGGGATTCCAACGGATTTTTACCTCCCTTTTTACAAATTCCCTTTGTTTGATTTAGGGTGGATGAGCTTGTTATTTTGGATGCTTGTCATGGTTTCTTCCTCTAACGCCGTAAATCTCACCGACGGACTTGATGGCCTAGCCACCGTCCCTTCTATCTTTTCCATGCTCACCCTTGGCGTGTTCATTTACCTCAGCGGTCACGCGGTCTTGGGCGGGTACTTGCTCTTGCCAAAGGTCGTGGGTTCGGGCGAAGTGGTCATTGTTGCTACTGCGCTCATTGGGTCGCTCATGGGCTTTTTGTGGTACAACTGCTACCCTGCGGAAGTGTTTATGGGCGACACAGGAAGCCTTAGTATTGGGGCGATTATTGGCTACATGGCCATTATTTCTAAAAATGAATTGCTGTTGTTGCTCATCGGGTTTGTGTTTGTCCTTGAAACCGTCTCGGTCATCTTACAAGTGGGAAGTTTCAAAGCGCGCAAAAAACGCATCTTTCTCATGGCGCCCATTCATCATCATTTTGAGATGAAAGGCTGGGCGGAAAATAAAATCATCGTGCGCTTTTGGATTATCGCGCTGCTTTCCAACCTCATCGCCCTTACGGCCCTTAAATTGCGATGAAACGCTCGCTTTTTGGTTATGGGAAAACCACGCAAGCCTTGGCTAAAAGCGGTGGGTGGGATATTTACGATGATAGCTTTACATGTAAAGAAACGGATGCTTATGGCAATGCTTTGCTTCCTCCAAGCGCCTTTGACCCTTTGCAAAGCGCCCTTGAGCTCCCAAGTCCCGGTTTTCCACCCACACATCCCTTGGTACAAAAAGCCTTACATGTAACGAGCGAATACGACTATTTTTTCCCGCATATGCCCCCTTGCGTGTGGATTACGGGCACTAATGGCAAAACGACTACGACGCAAATGATTGGGCACTTACTCAAAGAAAAAGGAGCTGTTACGGGCGGGAACATCGGCACACCCTTGGCTGAACTTTCTTTTGATGCTCCTTTGTGGATTTTAGAAACCAGCTCCTTTACGCTCCATTATACTTCCAAGGCGCGTCCCAATGTGTACGTGGTGCTCCCCATTAAGCCCGACCACCTCAGTTGGCATGGCAGCATGGAAGCCTACGAAACAGCCAAGCTTAAACCTCTTGAGATGATGCATGAGGGCTCTGTTGCTATCTTACCCAAACGCTACGCTAGTCTCACCACCAATGCCCACCTCATCCCCTATGAAAATTCTCAAGATTTAGCGGCGTTTCTAGGCCTTGAAGCAGAAAGCTTGTCTATTAAAGAACCTTTCTTGATGGACGCCCTGCTCGCCCTTGTAGTGCAACGGGTTTTATTTGGCACCATCACACCACAAGCCTTCGACACCTTTGTCCTTGACCCTCACAAGCTCCAAGAACTTCGTGATGCCCAAGGACGCTTGTGGGTCAATGACACCAAAGGCACCAACCTAGACGCCACCATTGAAGCCCTTAAACGCTATCAGGATAAGCCCATTGAGATTATCCTAGGCGGCGATGACAAAGGGGTGGATTTGACCCACTTGTTTGAAACAATGCAATCTTTACATGTAAAGATTTACGCCATTGGCACCAACACCCAAAAACTCATGGACTTGGCCGCAACCTTTGGTCTCGTCGCCACCCCTTGCCACACACTGGCCCACGCAGTAAAAGCGATAGATAAATCACTTTCAAACAAGGGCGTGGGACTTCTCTCCCCTGCGGCGGCAAGCCTTGACCAATTTTCTTCGTATGTTGAACGAGGAGAAATGTTTATGGATTTAGTAAGGGGCTTAAAATAAGCTTGTCTTAAACTTTAAAAGGTATAATTTCACTTCTTTTCAAAGTGGCTGGATAGCTCAGTCGGTAGAGCAGCAGACTGAAAATCTGCGTGTCGGCGGTTCGATTCCGCCTCCAGCCACCACCTCTTTGAAAAACCCCTAAATTTAGGCATTTAAACCACTTAAGTTTTCTTTGGGTGTCCTCTTGGGTGTCCTATTTCAGTCAAAAATCATCAATGAATAGTTTTAACCGATAAACAAAAAAACGGGGTTTATGTTTTAATATGTCGAGGCTTTAACCCTATTCGCTTAAATACCTCTTTGGCTTCTTTGTGGGTAATGGTTTCTTCATAATAGTTATCTTTTGCCAAAAGCCTATTAAGAGTAAGGACTTCTTTTAATGTCATGCTTAATACTTTGGCTCTATTTTTAACGGTGATTTCATTTCTTAAAATACGCATGGAGAATAAGCATAGCTTCGTGCTGTATAAAATAATCTCTATTTGAGAGAGATTGCTTTTCACAATGCTTGTTTTTTTAGCAAATAGGGGCTTTAAGGACGGCACGCCCTCAAGTTCTTTGAGTTCTCTAAGCGGTTGTAGGTTATTCAGCTTCATTGAGTTTGAGGCGTAATGTTTCTTTATTCCCAAATTCATCTGTTTGAGTAACATGTGCATTAACTGATATTTTCTTCTCTATGGCTTCGAGTTGAGAGAGTAGGCTATTTTTAATCGTGAAAAGGTCTTTTATGCTAGATGATGATAAATCAGCTCCAAGAATTGCCTCATCAATCTTCCCTAACTGCTTGAGGGTCATTTCATACTTTGCTTTTACGCTGTAGCTATAAGCCTCCTTTATCTTCAAAAAGCTTTCAAATTGCAGGCTCTTAATCTCCTCTTCAAAAAGTTTACTCCATTGAATCAATGTAGGCTTACTCGTTTTTAGCTCTTTGGCGATAACATCAAAGGTCAATCCCTCAGCCCTAAGTGCTAAAAATTTGTTTTGTTTATCGGTCATGCGTTGCCTTTATCTTGTTTAAAATTTCCACTATTTCGTCAGTAGGAATAAATAATGCGCCAACTTTTCCCCTCGTTTTGCATGTAAGCTCTAAGCGATAAAGGGACTTTTTCAAATCATCTTTTGCCTGTTTGTCATAGTAGCAAAGCTTTGTAATATAAGTTAGGTTTTTAGGGTTGTTGAGGTAAGCGGTTGTAAAATGTGTGTCTAATGCTCCAAAAGCTCTTAACCCCTCTAAATTTAAAGCGTTTGTGCTATCAAGGCAAATATCAATCTCTATGACTTCCAAGCGTTTTAAGAGGCGTTGTAGCTCTTCAATCGTGGCACTACTCAAAGAATTTTTAGGCTGAGTGAGTCCAAAAATCGTGAGATTGTACTTTTTGTAATTGCTTGACTGGTTGAGCGCATGTGGCGTTTCGAGTAGAATATTTTTAAAGCCCGTGTGCGTTATGATGTAAAACGCCGAGGTTATCTCTTTAGTAGCCTTTTTTCTTTTGGCGTGGGCTGAAATTTTAGAGTGGCTTTGCACCTCTTTTTTATTCCAACCCGTTTGAGTAAGTATCTTTTCAATGGTGCTTTTTAAAGGCGTAACCCTTATGCTATCTATCCCCAATCGTAATGAATTACTACCTACATTACGATAACCCCCATTTTGGGCGTAATTTGCCAACACTTCAAAATCAGTCCCAAGCCCCACCAACTCAAGGGGCGTGAGTGGTTTCGCCCCACTCATCTCAAGCCTCAAAAAGTTGTTTTTTGGTGGTGGAATGATAATTGCTTTTCTTG
Source organism: Sulfurospirillum tamanense (assembly GCF_016937535.1). Taxonomy (NCBI): domain Bacteria; kingdom Pseudomonadati; phylum Campylobacterota; class Epsilonproteobacteria; order Campylobacterales; family Sulfurospirillaceae; genus Sulfurospirillum; species Sulfurospirillum tamanense. The sequence continues at coordinate 18,878 of NZ_JAFHKK010000001.1, forward strand.
TGCACTATTTCAATTCCATAACGCTTTTTTACAAGCTCTACTTTGTCACTACAAATAAAACGAAATTTGACTTTAGAATCTCCTAGCATTCCCCACTGACTCTTAACAATACCCTCTTTTTCTAAGGCGCAAAAATACTGATTTGCATTTGCAATATGTGTCACTGTGGCACATGTTACATCGTTTCGCTTTAGCATTTCTTCAATAAGTCGCTTTTTGTGCGTTCGTATTTTACTCATAACGCACCGTCCTCTACCATTTCGGCATAAATCTCTTTTACATACTGGCGCATTTTCTTATTTTTCTTTAGTAGCTTTTTTATTCCTAAGTCTGTAAAGAAAATGTCTATCCAAGGGCTTGCACCCATGCTATCAATAACGCATGATAATCTGGTTTCAAAATCAATACCAAACAAAAGCCCATCTTCAATAAAATCTACGCCATAAAACTTATGCGCCGTTCTTGGGTCAAATAGTTCTCCAAGTCCTTGAGATACACGTGCATTGTTTGAAATAATGTATTTTTCGTAAGTGGTCATGATGCCACCTCCATTTTATGCGAGGCTATCCATGCGTTAATCTCAGCCCTGTTATAGCGGATAAATTTACCAATCTTGCAAAAGGGAATTTTTGCTTCCATGCGGTATTTAGCTTGAGTGCTTTTTTTGATTTCGTACTCAGCCTCTAAGCCTGAGGGGCTTAACCATTCGTTGTGTGTGTTTTGTACCATTTGTTTGATACTCCCATATTTTGAATTTATATGGAATTATTTCAAATGACCGTATTTGAGAGGTGTTAATAATGCGACCTATAAGGTATAAAGTATGTTAGATTAGATTAGCATATTGCAGTATGTCCAATGCGTCAATAAACTTTTTAATATGTCCGCCTCCTTTAGCGTTGTATTGTTTGTTCAAGTTGTCCAAATAGTCTTTTAGTTTTTGCTTTGCGGGTGGTTGCTGTTCATAATAAAAACCTTGATTATATTCTCCACTCTTTATGTCTAGCATTGTCTTTTTGATAAAATCAAGTGTTTTTATACCGTTAAAATAGCTAGGTGGGAATGTATCAAAAATATCATTAGAAATATCATCAACGCTTTTAATAACTTTGCCATCGTACTCAATGTGAAATAATTTTTCAAGAACCGTTAATGCTCCCTCAAGTGCTTTAATATCATCTTTTTTTAATAGACTGCCTTTTTTCATCCTTAGCTCTTTTGTTCTTTCATTGTAAAGTTCGCTATCTTTTTGCAATGACAATACTTCAAGCATTCGGGCTATTTCATATGCTTCATTCTCCCATTTTTCTCGAGGGATATTTTGAAAAAAATTATCAAGGTGTTGAAAACATAAATTATCGTCATCGCCTAGATTTAATTCTCCAAGCATTAAAGATTCTATTTCTTTGCCTTCTTTATCAACAAAATGACTTTCTTGCATTATTTGCTCATAAGCGTCTTTCAGTACATCACAAAAACTTTCTTCACTCATTCTACCACCTCAGCATCTATGATTTGCCCCATCGTTACATTCCCTTTTTTACTGGAATTGTGATAACTCAAAGATAAGTATTTGTTGATTGTTGTAGCGTCTTTGTGTCCTAACATTCCACTAAGGGTTATCGCCTCAGTTCCCCTCTCAGCTAAAGCACTTACTAAAACATTTCGCATGTAGTGAAGTGTTAATTCGGGCATGTTGAGGTGCTTTTTTAATTGATTCATTTGGCGGTCTGTATTTTCAATCATCTTTCCCGTTTTTGGACTTTTAAACACTAAGCCCGTGTGGGTGTCGGGTATCTGTAAAAGTGCTTCTTTGATAAATCGGGGGAGTTCGTACTTTTGCTTTTCGTTATTTTTGGTATCTTCTATCCAGTAGTAGCCATTCTCTAAATCTACATTTTCCCACTTGAGCTTTAGTATCTCACTTTTACGCCTCCCCGTAAAACCAAAAAGAAACAAGGCACGGTAAAAGGGTTGAGTGCTGTAGTAGTCATTAATGCCCTCAAAAATGCGTTTAAACATTTCAGCCCCATTGATAACTATCTTTTTTGTATTGTCTTTTTTTAGCACGATAAAGCGTGTAGGATTATCTCTTAATGCTTTGTTCTTAATGGCAAAATCAAAAAGAGGGCGCAATATCTCCAAGGTGGTATTGATAGTGCGTGTAGCCATTCCCTCAGTTTGTAGTTTTCGGATAATCGCCATAATGTGATGCTCTTGTATGCTATCAAGCTTCTTTTTACCCAAAGGCTCTTTTAAGTAGCGTTTGTAAAAACTGGCTTTTGCCTCAGTCCAGCTTTTCGACTTGTCAAGGGTTTGAAAATAAAGCTCCCAAAGTTCGTTTAGTTTTGTGTTTGCATTGATTTGAAGATTACCCGTGTTTGTTTCTATGCTTCTTCGATATTCAATTAATAGTCTTTGGGCTTCTCTTTCGTACTCTTTCTTGTTCCAGCCCGTGCGTTCTATAAGTGTTTCAATTTTTCGGTATCGTTTCTCATTTATTCTAAAGTCAAATAAAAACTCTCTCATGTTCTTTTTATTAATTTTGAGATTTGTAGCGACTGTTTTATAATCTTTTGGATTAATAGCCATTCCGGGTGTCCTTTTGGGTGTCCTCTTCTTATCAAAGATTATAAACCAAAAGGAATTAAAATAAAATTAAGATGCCCTATTTTAGGGACTTTAAACGCTTATATAAAGCTTAAGGAATGTTAGGTGGCGAGATTCCGCCTCCAGCCACCACCTCTTTGAAAATCCCCTGTTTTTAACACCCTAATCCGTTTTTACTTCCTCACAACACAACATAAACTTTATGCCGTAAAATGGCCTCGCGAAAAGAGCGTAGCAGGAACCACAGCGCCGCCAATGCAGGCTTTGGCGCTTTTTTTCAAATCCGCATAACACCATGTAATGGCCTCTTCATCCACGGTGTCTCCCTCGCGCACGTGCACCATCAACATCGCTGCACTCACGCTAATAAGCGCAAATTTTCGCTCCTGTTCATGGCGGTCTTTGGCTAAAATATACCCTTTTTCGCGGTCTTCTTTAGAGTAAAAACTTTGCGCGTCAAAGCCAAACTTAGCCACCACGTTTTGCACCTCTTCAACAGCGGCTTCAAACGTGCCCTCCACGCGCCAGCCCAAGAAAAAATCATCCCCGCCAATGTGCCCAGGTAAGGCGTCAAACCCGAGCCTATTGGAGGTTTTTTTAATGATGTCTGCCAAGAGTTTAATCACGCGGTCGCCGTTGCGAAATCCGTAGTGGTCATTAAAGGGTTTAAAATTATCCAAATCAAAATAGACAAGTGCCCAAGTGCCTGGCTTAATGAGCGCTGTGCTGATGTATTCACTAATGGCACGATTGCCAAGCAATCCTGTCAGCGGGCTTTGATCGCGGGCATTGAGGAGGTTTTTTTCATTCACCACATCCAAAAGCACTTTCGCACTCAAATACCCCACATAAACACCATTTTGCGCCACAAGCACCCCTTCACTCCCCTCATTGTGAGCATAGATGCGCAAAATCTTTTCCAAGGGGTCGTTTAGCTCCACGCTGGGGCAAGGGGAGATGAGGTTTTTGATGCACCCTTTAGTTTGATTATGGAGCAACGCCCATCCAAAAGGCGAGTAGGTGTACTCTTTTAAACTCTCTTCCAAAATCACCCCGCGCGGCGCCATGTCATCACCCACCACAGGAAGCAAGCGCGCTTTTTTGTGTTTGGTAAAAAACTCCTGCATGGCATGCAAGCTGTCACTTTCTTTGACATAGTCTAGCCGCTCCATTTTTCCCTCAATTCCATTGCTCATCAGCGCATCACGTTTTTCTTTTTCGTACAAGGCTTCCACCTCCCCATAGCGCCGCAACAGCCGTTCGATTTTCTTGCTCGGCTTGGCGACAAAGTAGCCTTGAATTAAACTACACCCAAGGTTTCTACATGTAAGGAAATCTTCGCGGGTTTCTACCCCTTCTGCAATGACACCAATCCCCAAATTTTGAGCAATCTCAATAATACTTTGCACAAACAACCGACGCTTAGAACTGCTGGCTATGCCATCCACAAAAAAACGATCAATCTTAATAAAATCTGGCTCAGCACTGTAAAGCGTCTGGAGACCCGAGTACCCTACACCAAAATCATCTATGGCCATGCGGTAACCTTGCTGTTTATAAATATTCATGGTCAAGTGGTCAATATTTACAAAAGAACGGTCTAGGTGCTTTTCGGAGAGTTCAAAACAGATAGCCTCTTTGCTAAGCCCGCACGCTTCTAGTAAGGGCGCGGTCATACCCGATTTAAATCCTGGCATAACCGTCGTGCGGTTGTCGAGGTTATAAAAAAGTTTAATTTCATGATAAAAGGGGATTTGCATAAATTTTTTAAAAACAATGAGGCGTAATTCTATTTCAAGTTCAAATAAAATACGCTCGTTGTACGCCGCATCAAAAAGCGCATCAATACTCTCAAAGCCCGCTTCTTGGACGTTGCGAATAAGCGCTTCCACCGCGTAAACATGCCCACTGTACGCATTGACAATGGGCTGAAACGCATAATCCACAACCTCTAAAAGCTTGCGCCATTTTTTATCAAAATTCATGCTGCCAACCCGTTTTTTGGTACATCTTACCTCAAAACGGTGACAGGCTGATTACATCCAATCGGCGCGGGTTTCCTCCGTGTCAAGGGTGCGCCCTTTAAGGCAATAAAGCGCCCAATAATACTCCACAAACTCCCGCACGGCTGTGGCTTTGGGCACAAACACACCCGTCTCATCAAGTGCCACATAGCGGTTTAAAAACTCTCCCGCCAAACGTTTGGCAACATAATGCTCACCCAAACTTTGATAGCACGCTTGGTACCAACGTTTCGCCGCTTCGTAGTGTTCCATCCTTACATGTAAAGCTCCATCAAAGTGCAACACACCACTTTCAAAAAGCCCGTGCAAGTGCATTAATCCTTCGCAATAATACGGCTGCACCTCAGGAGTTTTCATCCACCCAATGAGCCCCACTGAACGCTTGATGGTGTCCCGCAACAAAGGTGCCCGTAAGGCCTCTTCGTCTTCTTCAAAAAAAGCAACGAGTCCCCCAAGGGTGGCTTTAAACTCTTCGATGTTTTTAAACATCCCATCTCCGTTCATGACCGCCTCGGTCGTCTCATCCATCCACAGCACATGGCCAAATTCGTGCCCGATGGTACTCACTTCATACACCCGGTGCCACAAGGCTTCTTGGCGAAACAGCACCGTGCGCTCTTCGTGCATAAACGCTTTGCCAAGCACGTCACGCTGGATTTCCAAAAACGGCTTAGCACGCGCACTATCTAACACGTTATCCGCAAAAGCAAAAATCTTTTTCCCTAAAGCTTGGCTCACGGCCTCATCATTGGGCACCACTTGGGCCGAAAACAGCCCACTAAGCTCTGCTCCATAAAACAACGCAGGCCGTCCCAAATACAACTGCACTCGCTCTAAATTGGCCAGACTTTTTTCGTAAATGCCCTGCGTTTTGGGATTTAAAAAAGGGGCAAAAGCACGTGCGTACATCCCTTTTACTGAGGCTTTTACCTTGACCTCGCGCAAGGCTTTGGGATTACACAAACGCACATCCCACTCCAGTGCCACGGCTTTTTTGTAGTGGTCTTCGTAGTACTCCAAAGGGTGTCCCACTTGCAACGGCGTTGTGATGTCCATCCACGCGCGGTCCACATTTCGCCATAGAGGAATGAGGCGTGCGTTGTCTGTTTCCGTAAAAGCAAGGCGCAAGGCTTCAAAATAGGTAAGCCACGCCTCTTTTTGATCAAACAAAGTATCTTCCAGTCCCTCAAGGTCCTCAATCAACGCCTCTAGCGCCACGGCCACGCACGCGACCTCTTCAGGAAAAGCTTTAGCATACGCGAGGCTTTTATAACCGCCCTCCCCATCTTCTGCTAGTACTGAGTAAGAGCGGTCGGCATCTTCTTTACCATCTTTTTCCAACAACCCTTTTTGAGCCAACATTGCCACCACCGCACCTGTGGTGCCGTAGCGCTTTTTAAGGCGCTCGTTCACCCCTTCGATAATCACACGTGTCCATGTGGGTTGCCACGCACTTAGCGCCACCCCAACCTCATGCACGCCCCGCAACAAACGGCGGTAAAAAGGGTCAAGTAGCTGGTTTTCTTCCACAAAAAGCAGTGTTGCTTCGTGGCGTGCGTGGTAAATCTCCCGCACAGCGTCATACATCGCGTGTTTTGTGCGTGTGATTTCTTCACTTTTGCCCTCTTGTGCCAGCGCTTGCACTAAGCTCTCATCCCGAAGGCCCACCACCCTGCCTAGTACCGCGACGATATTTTCTGTCCTTGGTTCTAATCCTGCAATTTCGAGCAACCGAGCGCACAACGCTTTGTCTTCATCGCTTCCACCACCTTCTGCTACGGCATACAATTGCCCCAAGCGTTGGTGTTCTTTTGTGATGTACATGTAAAGGGTTTCTAAATCTTTTTCGTAGTGTTTCACATCCCGTCCTTTTTAATAATCTCGCTATAATAACGCACTACACTAAATGGGTCAAGGAAACGACGTGGAAGAGACCAATACCGCCATCAATGCCTACATCACACGCGCGTTGCTTGAAGCAAGCCTAGCCCTCACCAAAGAAGAAAAACGCTCCATTTGTCTGGTTAAGCTCTCCATGAATATCGACTTAGAGGATGCTTTTTCCTTTAAAAATGCCCTTGCATTTCTCCACACCCAAACCGCCATGAGCCCTTTGATTCATCAAGGAGACGGGGTATTTTTGATTATGCTACATGAGACAAAAATTCACTACGCCAAAACACTCCTAAGCAACATCAAGCGCGATATTCACACACGGTATCCAGCACTGATTGATGCTATTGGCATCACACTTTTGGATGCAGAAGATTCGGTAGGAAGTGTACTAAAGCGTGTGGATGCGCATTACGCTTTGTCTAGAATCTCGACCCAAAAAAAAGTTTTTTGCGGCACAAAAGCCTTTAACTATTATGAAAACAAACATGGCCAAGAGGCGCTTATTCCTATCTTTAGAACCCATCCAACCCTTAAACTTTATAATCTTTATAAAGGGCTTCCTGTCTCTGAAAATGCCACAATTATTGCCTATAGTGAGGGAAAATTGATTATAGAAGTAGAAAAAGCAAAACTTCCTTTTTACCAAAATGAATCTTTTACGCACCTGCAACATGACCTTATCCCTAATGCCTTACGCGCGACTATTGCCAAGGTAGACACCAAAGCCTCTTTGCTTGTGCTTAATCGTCTAGAGTTTTTAGAAACTTCCGCATTGGAGCGAAGCGGGGTGCGTGTAGAGCCTGAACGCAAAATCTATGCGAGCGCGTTACACGCCCAAAAAAGGGTGTGCGAAGGGGAACTCGGGGCCATCTCAGAAGGTTCTATTGTTATTAAAACAACACAAGCACAAATCGGACGCCTTTTGCAAGCGGGGGTTGGCAATGATTTTCTAGAAGTGACGCTTCAGCTTCCCACACAAAAAAACCTCATTACGACCATCAAAACCAAAGCTTCTGTCTTTAACGTCATTGATGAGAAAATCATCCTTACTCTTCATCTCTCTCCTGTTGCAAAAACAAAAGTACGCAGCTACCTTGCTATGCAAACAGAATCCCTAATCAGCGGATTTAAAAAGACCCTCAAAAAAGGCTAAAAATCTTCAAATTCGCTGTCAATTTCCTTGGGTGAGACTTTTTCGATTAGCTCCTCCACAGAAGTTAGCAGCGCCTCTTTTTGCTCACCGTCTAAATGCTCATTAAGCAGTTCCAGCACAAACCGCACGCCATTGGCGTTAACTTTTTTAAAACTCACAAGGTAGTGCACAAAGGCAATCAGACGCAAATCATTGATGGAGTAGAGTTTTTTGCCATGCTCATGCACAGGTAGAAGCCCTTTCTCTTCATACATGCGCAACGTGCGCAGTTTTGCGCTAAGCATTTGCGCCACACTGCTCAAAGGTATAATCGGTTTATCCGAATCAATTAACGCCATCTTGTCTCTCCTTTAATACTGCTCATCCAACCCAGTAGCTGTTGAAACTCCCCTGAAAGGGAGGATGCGAATTGTTTTTGGCAAAGAAGTCGGAGGAGGCAGATTTGGATTTTGCAAAACGGATGCCGTATTATGCTCTACCTTGATCGTCTCTTCTTTAATTATTTCTTCTTTAATTATTTCTTCTTGGGCGATTTCTTCTGCTTCTTGGGTGGCAATGGCTTGTGTCTGCTCTTCCACCAAAGGCTCCATGGGAAGTGCTTCATCCTTTACATGTAAAGGTTCGGAAGAGAAGGTTTCTTCGTGGGTTTTAAGTTCGACTTCACTGCTTGGTGCTACGTATTCTACACCCAGAGACTTTTCACGTTTTGCGTGTGGGGAAAATAACGCCGTATGGGTATAGTACCACACAGCACCCATTCCCACCACCATCACCAAAGAGGCCACCAATGCTTTATGCTTACCGCCACTTTTGCGGCGCGCTTCGTGCAAAAGCTGGTCAAAATCATCCGTGTTTAGCTCTGAAGCAAGAACGCGCGCTCGGATAGCCGCCATACGCAAAAGCACCAAAGAGGGTTTTAGGAACTCTTTTTTTTGGTGGGTTTGGGCATAATCGAGCAATAAAAATAGGTGGTAAAAACATTTTTTAAAATTGCGAAAATTTCCTCTGCTGTAACGCCACGCCTCCTCCATAAGGCGTTTTCCCAGCAAAGCTTCCACGTTAAAAAAGCCAACAGATTGTAACTCTTTGGCAAGATAAGGGACGCATTCGCTAGGTTGCAAATCCCCCAAATAAATCACCTGATGGGGGCGTGAGTGAAAATGGGCCAAGGAGAGCATCTCTTCTCCTTCGCGTTGGTGCATTGCAATCAAAAAATAAAACACCTTGCTATCACTTAAAATCCTCACAAATTCTCGCAATTGGGCACTCATAAGCTGAGCCTCATCGAGCATAATGAGATGGTCTACCCCTGTGTATGCCTCAACCGCCTGAAGGCGCAAAGCCTCTACATCATGAGATGTGGCGGTAATGCCTGCACAAGAAAGAAGCCGTTGGAGCAATTGGGCAGGGCTTAGAAAAGGGTTTTCAATCAGCACGCACAAGCGTTTTTTTTCGTACAGGCGCTTTAGGTGATGAAGCATAAAGCTCTTCCCGCTTCCAGGCTCGCCCAGTAAAAACATCATCTGGGGAAAGGTTGTCTCAAGGAGGGTTTGCACGCGCCTTAGGGCATAAATGCCGCTTTGTGCTTCAAAATAATTTCCTTCTTTGGTATTTTCTTCAAGCACTCTTGCCGCACTTAACCATTGAGACATTCCCACCCCCTTTCTTTACATGTAAAGATTACCCACTAAAATGGCATGATTGTAACATGTTTTAATTGAAAACCCCTGCAATTAAAACGTTAATTGCGACTATGTTTTTGGTCATACATTGCTCGGTCCGCATGCCGATAAAGCTCCATGCGCGTTTTTCCGTGAAGAGGATAAAAAGCAACACCTGCAGAGCACGAAATCTTAAGTGAATGTCCCGATAAAACAAAGGGTTTTTCTATGGCTTTTTCAATTTTTTGGGCCACAAGCAGGGCATCTTCTGGTCGCGCAGCCAAAGGCAACAACACCACATACTCATCTCCGCCTACCCTAGCTACTGTGTCTGATTCGCGTAACAACGCTTTAATGCGTTTTGCCACAGCCACCAAAAGTGCATCGCCCACTTCGTGCCCATAGGTATCATTAATGGGCTTAAAGCGGTTCAAATCTACAAAAATAACCCCAAAAGAGTCTCCCGTACGCCTTGAAAGCCGTAGCGTATCGTCCAAGCGCTCATCCAAAAGCCAACGGTTAGGAAGGCCGGTGAGTTGGTCATATTGAGCCATATGGCGCATGAAAGCTTCTTTTTTTACACGCTCGGTAATGTCCACAAGAAAATTAAGGGCTGCAGGCTCTCCCTTCCACATGATACGCGCACCACTAATCTCTACCCATATGGTTTCTTGTTGCTTGGTGATAAAACGCACAGGATACCGCTGTTCTACCTCTTCTCCTGCGATGCGTCTATGGTGGTTTTGGGCGGCACGCCCTTTGTCTTCTGGATGCAAATAGGTGTGGATTGACATATTTTCAACTTCTTCTTTAGTGTAGCCCACAAGCTCCAAAAAAGAGGGGTTGCAATACATCACTTTTTCACTCTGGGTTACTACCACACCCTCCCTAGCCCCTTCAATCAATACACGGTAGCCCTCTTGGCTTTCACGCAGTGCGGCTTCGATTTTACGCTGTTCTTCTAGTTGTTGGGCGAGTCTGGCATTGGTGCGTCGTTGCACCCCTAGCCACAACAAGCCAAAGCCAAACACCACGCCAAAACCCACAAGCACCCTAAAAACCAACCCGTAATCTGGCTTCCCTTCCACTATAATAGCCACATGTTTATTGGCAATTTCGCGCACTTCTTGAGGTTTTAAGGTGCTAATGCCTTGATTTAGTGTCTCTTTTAGTGCCGCGTGGTCTTTGCGCAAACCAATGCGAAATTGATTGGTGTATTGGGGCACTTCACCTGCTACCTTAAGGTTGAACCACCCCTCTTTTTTGATGGTATAAACAGCCAACATTAAAGAACGTAGCGTCATGTCCGCCTCGCCAGAAGCCACAAGGGCAAAAGCTTCTTTTTCGGATGTTGCAGGAATGATGACAAGATGGGGGAAATCTTGACGTACCCGTTCTTCGATGCTTGTTCCCGAAGGAAGAGCTATGCGCAAATCCCAAAACTCCGAAAGGTTAGAAATATACTCGTGGGATTCGCGCGTAATGATGACATTGGGGTCAGTAAAATAGGGTTCTGTAAAAACCAACCACTCCTCCCGTGCAGGGGTTTGGTTTAAAAATGCCAAAGCATCACATTTTCCTTCCTTAGAAAAGGCAATGCTCTCTTCCCAATCTTTCGTGGGAACAATAGTGTAAACCACCCCAGCACGCTTGGCCACCAAGGCAAACAAATCTGCACCAATTCCCACAAACTCCCCGCCTGAACTCAATGTTTCATAGGGTGTCCAATCAGGGTCCACACACACGCGCAAGGGCTCTTTAGCATAAAGTGTGTTAGAAAAGAGCGTTAGAAAGAGCGCTAGCCACGCCTTTTTCATGGGCCGCCTTTGGGGAGAATTTCCCTATTGTAGCACCATTTTCATAAAGGAAAATGCTTTTAGACCCCTTGCCCCATGTAGCGTTCTTTTTTGGCCTGCTTAATTTTTGCTATCTCCACCACAATAAACCCGTCCAAACAATCCCCAAATTGGGTGTCTACATTAAAGCCAACAAATTGACACCCGCCTTCTTCACACAGCTCACTGTACTGTTTATACAAGGTTGGCACACTCAAATCCATGGCTTGAAGCTGGCGTTTTAAACGCCCAAAATCTTCTCTATAGTCTTTACATGTAAAGCATTTTTGTACGGTTTCTTTTTCATCGCGCTTCAATAAAAAAGGGGTTCTAGGGCGTACGTATTCTTTAAATGGAGGGAAATAAAAACTGTAAAAAAAGACCATCATCTCTTGGGCTATTCGTGGGTAAGTTTTACTCAAACTCACCGGACCAAACATGTACTTGACCTCCGGATGCGCACGCAAATACGCCCCTACTCCTTGCCATAAATAATCCAAGGCTCGCGAGCCCCAGTAGCGCGGTTGCACAAAACTACGCCCCAACTCTATGCCCTCTTTGACGATGGGCTCAAAGGCGGGCATATATTCAAACAATGTATTGGCATAAAATCCTTTAAATCCTTGCTCCATGAGCTTCGTCCCCTCGCCGATGCGGTACGCCCCTGCTACCTCCAGCTCCTCTTCGTCCCACAAAATAATATGCCGGTATTTCAAATCAAAAGTATCAATATCACGCTTATCTCCTGTGCCTTCTTCTACCTTGCGAAAGGTCATCTCTCGCAAACGGCCCACTTCGCGCATCAACGCAGATTCTACAAAAGCATCAAAAAGATAAATCTGTTTTCCGTCATTTGTCACCCCTAGAAGTTGTGCTTTTTTAAGCTCTTTGCGCAAGCGTGCACGCTCTTCAGGATGGGCAATGCACGATTCGGTTTTAAACACGCCCCGCTTCCCTTTGCCCACACTGTAAAGGTGTTTTTTAAGGAGCTGAAGGGTTTGCTTGTCATCAATGGGGTTTTCTTTGAGAACTTTATGGGGTATCTTTTCTCCTACCCGAAACCCCACAGTGCCGCCGCGCTTGGTAAACATTTCATGGGGCAACAAGAGTGCTGCCAACGGTTTGCTAAGCATTGAAATAGTGTAAAAAAGAGAGGAGTTGCGAGCTTTGATAAACACAGGCACGATAGGAGATTGGGTTTTTTTCGCAATCTTCAAAAACCCTTTTTGCCACTTGGTGTCTTTTACACCCGTAGGACGCGCCCGCGAAACCTCCCCCGAGGGAAAGATAATCAGCACATTTTCCTCTTCCAAAGCCCCATAAAGTGCCTTAATGTGCTCTTTTGTGGAGCGCGCCCCCAAAACATCCACAGGAATGAGCAAAGAAGCCAACTGGTCAACGTGTGAAAGCAACTCATTAGCCACAATCTTCACATCGGGTCGCACCTCTCGCACCAACATCAAAAGAGAGAGTGCGTCTAGTGCCCCCAGAGGGTGGTTGGCAATGAGCACCACGCGTCCCGAAGCAGGGATATTGAGTTTTTCCTTATTAGACACAGTGTAAGAGACATTAAAATACTCCAACACCGCCTCGATAAAATCAAACCCCTCCAAGTGCCCAATGCGCTCCAATTGACGGTTTACTTCGTCTTGGTGAAATAGTTTCTTAAGCCCATAGATGATAGGCTTTAGCATCCATTTAGGCAGGGATTTTACCCGTGAAGACTGGGCGTTGATTAACGCATTAACATCTAGCATGCAGACCGCCTTATTAGCAAAATTGGAGCATTATAACGGTGAGCCATTACAAAGCGATAACCCTTTTTTGGGGCTGTAACCACCCTGTAATCTTTTTTCTTTATCATTTGGGCTTTATCACGCCATAAGGACAACCCATGCTACCTAAACACGACCAGAAACTCCAAGAAATTAGAAACTTACTAACAGACCTTGGCCAAGACCTTGTTACTGCCGCTGAAAAAGCCCTGCACGGTCTTCAAACGGGCGACACCTCGCGTTTTGAAGCAGCGCGCTTGATGCTCAAAAACAGTGGCACCAAAGGCAACCACATCGACAATCAAATCGTCACCTCTTTGGCTCTTTTTGGCGCAGAAGCGACAGATTTACGTGAATTAGTCGCCTACCTGAAAGCTACCAATGAAATGGTGCGCATTAGCGAAAACATCAAAGCCTTCTCAAAGCGCATTCACCCACTCATGGAAAATGGCGCATGTTTTCCTAGCTGCCAAGAATACGGCGCGCACCTATGTAAAAGTGCCACAGTGGCTATTACGGTTGCCATGAAAGCTTTTGAAACCAACAACAAAGACGAAGTGGAGGCTATCTACCGCAAGGTACAAGTGGAGGAGAGCAAGACGGATGATTTGTATGCTATTTTAGAAAAAAACATTCTCTCAGAACTGAGCAAACTCAACGAATTCAACACCAACCACATTCAAATTCTCAGCACCATGCGCAAGCTTGAGCGCATTGCTGATCGCGCCGTAAACATCTCAAAACTTTTAATGTTTGCTAAAGTTGGCGGAGAACTGGACGTTTACTAACATGGGCGCAACCGTTTTAATCATTGAAGATGAGGCAGATTTATTGGAGCTTATGGAATACCATTTTCAAAAAGCTGGCTTTGAAGTGGCGGGGTTTCTCTCCACTAAAAACGTAGAAAAATTTTTGGAAGAAGAGCAAGTAGATGCCATGGTGGTTGATCGCAACCTTCCAGGGGCTGAGGGGAGTGAATTTGTCCAAAAGCTCCGTCAAAAAGGCATCAATGCGCCCGTGATTTTCGTCACAGCCAAAGACACTGACGCCAATGTTGAGGAAGGTTTTTTGCGCGGAGGGGATGATTATCTGACTAAGCCTTTCAACATGAATGAGCTTATTTTGCGCGTACATGCCATACTAAGACGCACCCAAACAGCACCCCTTAGCACCCTTTCTCACCGTGACATTACCCTTAACCTTGAAACCAGAGAAGTGTTTGTTGGCAAAGAGGAGATTGAGCTCACCAAATTAGAATTTGATCTCCTGCATGCACTCATGTCTCACAAAAACAGCGTATTAAACCGTGAATTTCTTTTGGAAAAAGTGTGGGAAGAAGAGGCATACTACCAAGACAAAACCGTCAATGTAGCCATCAATCGCCTCAAAAAAAAGATTGATCCAACCAAAGAGAAAAATTATATCAAGTCCATCTGGGGCGTAGGATACACCTTGTGCTAACCCTCCATCAGCACTTCAACACGCGGCTTGTGGGGCTTTTTTTTGGAGGAATCATTCTCGCAACACTAGTAAGTTATTTTACCCTCAAAGAGATTCAACTGCGTGAATTTGAAAAAACCCTCAAATCCCACATCAACCTCATTGAGCTTCAACTTCCTTTCTCTTCCCACGAAGAGACCCTTGATGCCTTTGCCGATGCCATCAAAAGAGGTATCGGCAAACGGGTTACCCTTATCGGGCTAGATGGCACCGTATTAGCCGAAACGGACCGCAAAGACATCAACACCATGGATAACCACCGCTACCGACCCGAAGTCATTCAAGCACTCAGAGAGCCTTTTGGCGTAAACTTGCGTCATTCTGATTCGGTCAATAACGATTTTTTATACGTGGCAAAAACAGTCAACTACCGCGGCACACCTCTTGTGGTACGTCTTGGCATGAGCACACAAGAGATTCGCGAAAACTTTTTGTCTCTTTGGCTGCAAACTGCTGTTATCTTTTTGGGAGTTTTGGCTTTGGGGGTTTTGGTCTCTTATTTTATTCATCGGCGTATCAAAAATGAGCTAAGAAAGCTTGGCAATGGCCTCGAAGCCATTGCCAATAAAGAGTACAAAACCCACATCAACGCGGGTTTTGCCAAGGAGTTTGAAGAGATTGCCAATCGCGTGCATTTACTTGCTTTCAAACTCTCAAAACGCGACAAGCAAAAACGCAAACACACCGCCAAACTTCGGCTCTTGAGCAAACAGCGTAGTGACATCATCGCCGCAGTTGGGCATGAATTTAAAAACCCTATCGCCTCCATCATCGGTTACGCTCAAACCCTTTTGGAAGATGCGAGCATGAACCAAGAAATCAGAGAACGCTTCTTGGGGAAAATCGTCTCAAATGGCCAAAAAATAAACGCGATGATCAACCGCCTCTCATTGGCAACCAAGCTTGAAAACGGGGACTTAACCCCTACGCCAACGGCTTTTGACCTCTCAAAGCTTACCAAAGAAGTGGTTGCAAGCTTTGAAGAGCGCTATCCTAAACGCACTTTTGTCACCCACCTTGACACCTCATTTGTAACAGCTGATGCCACCATGGTTGAAATGGTGCTTAACAACCTTTTAGATAATGCTCTAAAATATTCTGAGGATAAAATTTACGTAGAAGTTGTAGACAAAACCTGTCATGTTCGCGACGAGGGCGAGGGCATTCCTCCTGAAGAAATTCCCAACATTACCAAAAAGTTTTACCGCACTAACCGCTACTCGTGGGACAACTCCATGGGCCTTGGCCTCTCTTTGGTCCACTACATTCTCAAGCTTCACGAAAGCGAACTTGCCATCCAAAGCACCTTAGGCGAGGGTTCGACCTTCTCCTTTACCCTGAAGTAGTGGTATAATCCCCAAAAACAAGGAGTACCATGTACGGAATGGGCGAACCCCGCATTAAGATTGTCGCCATGCCAAAAGACACCAATCCCTCAGGCAATATCTTTGGCGGGTGGATTATGGCACAAATTGACATCGCAGGCGCTTTGGCCACGAGAGAGCTTGGGGCGGAGCGGGTTGTTACAGTTGCGGTAAATTCCATGACCTTCAAAGAACCTGTACATGTAGGGGATGTGCTGTGTTGTTATGCAAAGGTTATCAAAGCAGGCACCACTTCGGTTCAAACGCGGGTTGAAGTGGTCGCAGAGCGTGCCAGCGAAAACGGCCAAACCTGCGTGCATGTCACTAGCGCAGTAATTACCTATGTAAGTGTCGATAAAGAGGGAAACAAAAGACCTTTACATGTAAGCCAAAAGCAGCGGGAAGCCTTAGACTTGGACTACCCGCTAGACACTTCTGTGTTTAATAAAGGTTATGGGATTTAACCTAAAAACTCCCGCTTAAAGTACTCTTGACCCACGCGGCACAACGGACAGGTTGCGGGGGCTTTTTTGCCTCGGTGGACATGTCCACACACTTCACACACCCACACGTCGTCTTCTTCGCTTTCAAAAAATCCTTCTTCATCAAGCATTTTTCGAAGCTCCAAATACTCACGCTCGTGCTCCACTTCTACTTTTCCAATGGCTCTAAAAAGACGCGCTACGGCGCTGTGCCCTTCTTCTTTGGCAATGGCTTCAAAATCAGGGTACATGGTCTCATGCTCATAACGCTCGCCATCAGCTGCGTAAAGTAAGTTTTTAGCAGTCGTATCAAGCTCAAACCCATGCAGCATTTTGTTGGCTTCTTTATACTCTGCTCTGGCGTGCCACATCTCATTGGCGGCAGCCTCTCTAAAATGCACAGCGATGCGGTGCAAGCCTTCTTCTTCTGCCATGTCGGCAAATAAATCGTACTTGTTGCGTGCCATGGATTCGCCCGCAAAGGCTTTCATGAGGTTGACAGCGGTTAGATTAGTGGTCACACACGCCATGGCTTCGTTACAACAGGTGAGCTTTCCACCGCCTACAGCTTGGACCTCTACTTCATTGCCGCATTTGTTGCATTTGTAGGTTTCGTATTGTCGCATTAACACTCCTTAAAAATAAGATAGGGTATTGTAACGCAAACAAAAGTACGAAACGCTTACATGTAAAGAAAGGCATGACATAAGCATTTGCACGCAATGAAGATTAGTCCAAATCAACCATCAGGGAAGTTTCTTTAGCAATGAGTTGCATGTTGCGCATCACGCGTCCATAGTAGGGATGATTTACATTTCCCCCATTATAGCGGCTTACAGTACGAAAATAATCGTGCTTTGTGTAATCACTTAACCACACTAAAAACTGTACCGCAACCTCAATATTAAAATGGTCATCACCTAAGAGTTTGTTGACAAGTTTTACATCACTCATGGCTTTAATTTCTTGCAAATCTAACTTTTGGGCAACAAAACGGGCGGTTTCAAGGCGTACTTGCATGACGCCTAAAGAGGCTTGGAAGATATTGGGGTCTTTGCCAATATCACCAATTTTAAACACACCTGCACTGGTTTCAGTCAGACAGATGGCCATGGCCGTTTTGGCAAAGGTTTCTCCGGTTTTGTCGGGGTAGCGTAGGGCAATTTCTTTAACGAGGGCTAGCGTATTGATTTGTTCAGGTTTAAACACACTCGCATGCAGTGCCGAAGCGGCAAAAATCAGTATCCCTACCCACCACACAAACCGTTTTATCAGGTAGTGCATGGGTAATCCTTTATAAAAAGGATGGATTATACCTAATTTAAAATTAATATATAGTTAACAATGGGCTTTAATTGATTTATTTGCTCACAAGCAATACATTTTGAAACATATAATGCGTAAAATAGAGAACAAAGAGGGGTTGCAAAAAAAGCCCTACAAAAGGAATGAGTGATAAAGCAAAACAAACAAGACTAATCGCCAATGTAGAAGAACGGTGGGTTGCTTTAAAAACCTCATAACCCGAAGCATCCAACAATGCACTGCCCACATCAAGCATTAAAATTCGATAAAAAAGGTAAAAAAACGGTACATGTAAAGCCGCAATATTCACAAATGGAAAAGCCAACAAAACAAGCGAAAGAGCCAATAGGCCTAAAAATTTTCCAAAAATTCCAATACTCTCTTTGATAACAACAGCCACAGGCAATCCTTGAGGCAAGGAGAGAGTTGGGTAATGGCGCTTTTGAACCAAACGCACTAACCAAGGGGTAAAAAACCCTATCACAATAAGGGCAATAATTACTGACAAAAGAAGGGCCAAAACCCCACCAAGGAGGTAAAAAAGCGTGATAACCACCCATTGGACGATACTATAGGCCAAAAACACTTCAAGCCAGCCTGGTAAGGCTTGGGCAGCTAGCGGTTCGCCCGCTTCAAGGGCTTGGAGAGCATCCCAAAGGTGTGTTCCGCCAAATCCAATGGCAACCCTAGCAACACCAAGGGCGTCAAAAGCGCCACAAAAGAAGCTCCCAGTACAGAAGGGCTCGTATAATCACGCAAAGCGCGGACTAAAAGCATTACGCTCCCAAGGCTTTATACTGTTGGGAAAGTGCGTTATAAAGAGCGTCAATGGTGGGCATAGGCTCCCCCAATAATTCAAGCATGACAACATTGTCTTCTTTGCCGTTCCAGATTTTTTGGTAACTGCCTTCCTTGTAGCCGTTGTCTTGGCGAAAACGGTTAAGAACATTTTTAGCCACATAGTAACGGTAAAGGGTTCCAAGATTAATGCCACATTTCAAGGCTACGTCAAAGTACCGACGCAACAAGCCATCAAACAATTCCAATTCATAGCCCGTGCATCCGTGAATCAAAGATTCAATATCATTAATAAGCTCTAAATCATCAAATCCATTAGGATCGTAAGCTTCTTTGCAAAAATCCCTAAAGCCTTGCGTGTTGGCCACATCTTCGACCAACTGGTCTACGCCACCTTTGTTTTCATTATAATAGTGCTCTAACAATAAACTCATCACAAAATGCCAAATATCTACCACCTCAACCCGCACATTTTCCCAGTCTGTGGGTTTGGCGATGTGTTTCCAGTGTTTCCACGCAAAACTATCAATGAGTTCAGCACACTCCATGTGAATACAACGCTTCCAACTGATAAATTTGCCTTGATTAGTATAGCCGCTCTCCCAACCTTCACCGTTGGTGCCATCATTGAGGGTTTGTTGAAGAGTAAACATCTCTTTTAAAATTTCACGGGGTGTCATGCTTGTCCTTTGCAAACCGTGCCAAATGTGCCACCAGTTTCGTGACAGCTATTCCCCCGGCAAAAATGCCAATCAGGGTTAATACAACCTTCATAACACTCCACGCTAGGGCCACGGCTTTCCTTTTCAAGGGCGCATTATACCACACCCTTAGTAACCAAGTAGACTCAGGCGTACAAAGAGAAGGATTCTAGCTGGTCAAGCATCTTT
Organism: Sulfurospirillum tamanense; assembly: GCF_016937535.1. Taxonomy (NCBI): domain Bacteria; kingdom Pseudomonadati; phylum Campylobacterota; class Epsilonproteobacteria; order Campylobacterales; family Sulfurospirillaceae; genus Sulfurospirillum; species Sulfurospirillum tamanense. Next base: position 38,171 of record NZ_JAFHKK010000001.1, read on the forward strand.
TCAAAAAGCGTTTGGGCAGTCTCGAGGGCTTTTTGTTGCGCGCCCATGCTCCCTAGAGTTTTATCAAACGTCTCAAGCAGCCCTTGGGCGATGGCGTTTTTGTGGTTTGCGTCCTTGGGCGTGGGCAACTCTTGGCGGAAATCAAAAGCGGTGTTAAGAATGTCTCGCGGGGTAGGGATGCCACTTTGTTCAACGTTTTTGAGGTACTCTTGAATGCGCGGTTGCAAAGCTTCTAGGGCTTGTGCAATCTCTTTTTGGTCTTGGGCGTCAATGCCGTTTCCCTCATAAGAAAATTTGTATCCATAGGCATGGGAAAGGGTCAATTCGCGTGTTTGAACATTTCCTTCTTTAGAGGCACTGTAGTGCATGGATTTATTGTCATACATGTTCAACGACAACGTATCTCCAGAACGGGTTTTGATGGTAAAATCAAGGCTATTATACGCCCCTTGCATGGTATCGATTTGCATGATTAATCCTTTGAGGGTATATCGGTACAATGCGTTACATGTAAAGAGGGTAATGTGATAAAATAGACTTTTTATGATTAGGTATTAAAAATATTTTGAGCCACCGCAGGAGTTTTTATGTGCTGTTTGGGTGTACGTTTACTTGTTTTGTTTGGCCTTACGGGTGTGAGTTTTTTGCTTAACTGGGCAGTTCCTACGGTTCCTGTGCTGGGGTGGTATGCTTTGCAAGCAACCGTGTTTGCCTTTATGCTGATGGGAGTTGATGCTTACGCGGCACGGCACGAAAGAAAACGCACACCAGAAACCTTGCTTTACTACGTGGCGGGGATTGGCGGATTTTTAGGCACGTGGCTGGGAGTCATTGTGCTCAAACATAAACGCGCCAAAAAGGTTTTTGTGGGAATTTTAACAGGGATTAGCTTCTTGTGGATTGTGGTGATTTGGTGGGTTGCAACCCACCAAGAAGCGATTTTTTCCTTTTTAGGCGTCAATCTTTGAAAGGTCAAGTTTGAGTGCTTCATTATCCATCACACCGATACCCTGCTTAAGGACTTTTGTCGCAATGGTTTTAGCGTCTTCCAAAGAGTGCATCGCGCAAGTCCCGCACTGGTAAAGATTAAGCTCAGGAATGTCCTCTTGAGTCTTTACATGTAATACATCGTTCATGGATGCTTCCCAAGCTTTGACCACCGCGTCTTCTTTGGGGCTACCAATAACGCTCATGTAAAATCCCGTGCGACATCCCATCGGCGAAAGGTCGATGATTTCGGTTTGGGCGGAGTTGAGGTGGTTACGCATAAAACCTGCAAAAAGGTGCTCTAATGTGTGAATTCCCTCACCACTCATGATGTCGTGATTGGGCTTGCAAAAACGCAAATCATACACCGTGATGGTGTCGCCGCTTGGGGTTTTCATGCTTTTAGCAAGGCGCACAGCAGGGGCTGGCATTTTGACGTGATCAACGGTAAAGCTGTCTAAAAGTGGCATAGGTTTTTCCTTTGGTGCTTTTTATTTTGGCCATTGTAACACAAAATTACGCCACACCAAACCGTTGCAATGCATCCCGAAGGCCTTTGGATGTTTGGGCAATCTCTGAGGCAATTTTCGCAACCTTCTCCCCCTCGGTTTCGTTGCCACTTGAAAGGGCCACAATCCCCGTCATGGTATCTATAAAGGCTTTTGTTTTTTGGGCGTTGGTTTCGTTGATTTCCACCACTTTGGAAGAGACTGTGATGGCGCTTTCGAGCTGGGAAGCACTTTGCAAACCAAACCGCACCAACTCTTCGGCTTTTTGAGCGATGCTTGCAAGCTCGTTATTGATAGCTCCTACTTCTTGGGTGTTGGTGTGAATGCCTTGAAGCATTAGCATCATAATAGCATCTATCTCACCCAAGGAATCCCGTGTGCGTTCGGCCAGTTTGCGCACCTCATCAGCCACAACGGCAAACCCGCGCCCGTGTTCGCCCGCACGCGCGGCTTCTATGGCGGCATTAAGTGCCAAAAGATTGGTCTGGTCGGCAATGTCGGCGATGATGCCAAGCACTCCTTTGGTTTGCTCGGTTTGACTGGAGAGGTGGTGCATTTTGTCACTGATGCTGTTTTGGTGTTCACTGCTGAGGTTTACTGTTTTGCCGACCTCTTGCAAGTGTTCTACAAACTCCTGCATCACTTCTTGGTTGCTTTGCAAGGAGCGTTTTGTCTCTTTTGCCAAGCCAATCGCCTCATCCAAGTCACCCCCAATAGCGCCTGCCATGCCACCAAGATTATCAATTTCTTGTTTTTGGGCGTGAATGGTTTCCACTAGTTGTGCCGAGGAGCTACGCAGCTCTTTGGAAGATTCACGGGTTTGAACCGAGGCATGAAGGGCAGTGGATAAAACGGCTTTAATGGTACCAAACACCTCATGCAACGAACGGGAAATAAAATCTGTCTCATCTTTGGAATCTGGGTGAAATACCAAAGGCTGAGACAAGTCCACCCTCTCTCCCGCCACCACCTCTTTGAGGTAGCGCGTTAGGCGAGAAACATCTTTGGAAAAAAGCCGCATAAGCCATGCTTGAAACGCGAGCAAAAAGGCTAAAATTCCAAAAGCAAGCATCCCGAAAAAAAGAATTTCCTTGCCTTTTTCTTCCATGCGCTTACGCGAAACTTCCAAGGCTTGCACATCTTTTTCATTTTCTAAAAGCGAAGCATTAACCCCTTCGATACCCTGTCCTACTTCTTGCATTTGGGTCAAGAGTGTTGTGTTGAACCCAAGGGCTATGTTGATTACTGTTCCTGTAATGTCGCTAATGCTTTTTTGAATATCTGTTGCGTTAAGGGGACTTGGGTCGTTTTCAAAAGCAATCGCTTGCATTTTTAGCTGACTGGCAATGCCCTCAATAAACTTATGTTTTGCCGTAGATGTCTGCTCCCACGCTTGGAGCTCTTTAGCAAGACGTTCCATTTTTCGCGCTTCTCTGGGGCGAAAGGTCAACAATGATATTTCACGGCCTATCTGGCGTAGCAATGCAATGTCTTCATAGCTTTTACCCAACTCCAAAGCACCTTGATTCATGGAAGAAAAATTATCTAGCGTCGTGGTATTGGTCTGCAAAATAGCATCAATATTATTTTTAAGAGTTTGAGATTGTTTGGTTTGCGCTTGCTGGTAGAGAGAAACTTCTTGAAAGTAGGAATAAAAAAGCACACCCGCAAACGTAAACGTAATGCCAACAACAAAAGAGGTGGCTAAAAAACTGTGCGCGAAAGAGATGCGCTTAACAAGAGGCAACGAACGAGACATGGCGTCTCTCCTTTTGGGGAAAATAAATGCCCAAAATAGTACAAAAGTTTCATTGCCAAACAGTTACATGTAAAGACTATTTTCTACAGCAAAACTCCTCACTAAGACCAAAAACCTTGCAGTATTCGCTGTATACACACCCTACACTTCGCTTAGCGCACACTAAAGGAATGCCACGTTTTTTGGCTTCGGTTTTGATTTTTTTCATGGTGTTGTGATTAAGAAACGAGGTAAGCATCACCACGCATCCTGTGTCGCAAGGGATGGATTTGCGGTTAACACGATTTTCGTTACGCGCATCCCAATGGGTTACAGAGCTTGCGCCCAACTCTTCCAAAACCGATTTAATGGGACGAATCTCATCTGCCCCGACAACCAAAATCTGCATTGCAACCCCTTTTTTATTGATAATGGTTATTATATTCACAGTAAGCTGAAAGAATGCTTGGCCCTTAAGTTTTCACTGGGTATGATTGACATATAAAATACCACGGAGATTTCATGACACGCTTATTTCCTTTTCTTGCTATGTTTGCCCTTGGGTACTTGTTTATCCAAAGTGAACATTTTTTAAAAATTAGCGCAGGTGTGGCTATTTTTCTTTTTGGCATGCTTTCTTTGGAAAACGGATTTAAGGCTTTCTCGGGTGGGCTTTTAGAAAGCGTTTTAAAACGTTCCACCGACAAACTCTCTAAAAGTGTTGGGTTTGGCATTGTCGCTACAACACTCATGCAATCAAGCTCTTTGGTCTCGGTGCTTACCATCTCTTTTTTAAGCGCAGGACTCATTACACTGGGAGCGGGGATTGGGATTATCTTTGGGGCAAATTTAGGCACCACCACAGGCGCTTGGCTCGTGGCGGGATTTGGCCTCAAAGTGGACATCGGCGCTTATGCTATGCCTATGCTTGTCTTTGGCATGCTACTCATCTTTCGCAAAAACAACTCTTTGCGGGGACTTGGGTATGTGCTCAGTGGGCTTGGATTTTTGTTTTTAGGCATCCATTACATGAAAGAAGGCTTTGAGGCCTTCAAAGAGACTCTTGACCTCTCCCAATACGCCATGAATGGATTTAAGGGTGTCTTTTTCTATACCTTCATTGGCATCATAGCAACGTTGGTAATGCAATCTTCCCATGCCACCTTGGTGCTCATCATCACCGCCCTAGCCGCAGGCCAAATCAGCTACGAAAACGCCCTTGCCCTTGCCATTGGCTCAAATGTGGGCACAACTGTCACGGCTATTCTTGGCTCCTTAGGCGCAAACTTAGAGGGCAGAAAACTGGCTGTTGCCCATTTGATTTTTAATCTTCTTACAGGCATATTGGCCATAACATTTATTTACCAACTGGTTGACATCGTTGAGTTTGGTGCCGCTTTTCTTGGTATTGAAGCGCAAGACTACACTCTTAAGCTTGCCCTTTTTCACACTCTTTTTAACCTTATTGGCATTGTCGCCTTGCTCCCTTTTACCCAAAAAATGGTTTGGCTTTTAAACACATTCATCAAAGAAAAGCCCCAAACCTTAGTGCGCGTGGATGACGCCCTTTATCTCAATGAGGCCGCCTTAGAATTTCCAAACGCCGCCAAAGAAGTTCTTTTTAAAGAGACCAAACACCTCTACATCAACGGCCAAAGCCTCATTGCATATGCTTTAAGCGTAAGGCCTGGTGACATTACCTCAGGTATCGCTCCTGATGAGATTATTTTACAACGCTCTCGCCCCATGCCCAAAGACATGGAGAGCTTGTACGAGCGTAAATTCAAACCCGTTTACAGCAAAATTATCGCCTTTGCCGTGCGTGCGCAAACCAACGCAAACGAGGCTGACACGGAAGCTATCATGGAGATTCGGCGCGCCTCATTGCGCCTAGCTGAAGCTATTAAAGACGCCAAACACCTTCAATCCAACATGCTACGTTATGTTGGCTCTTCTAACACGTACATTGCCGAAGAGTACAATTTTATTCGCGCCAACCTCATTAAACAGTTGCGCCACATTAATCTGCTTCTTAACACCGAAGAGGAAGAAATGCTTACCCTGCTTTTTGGTAAAATCGAGCGAGAGAGTAAGGCGTTTGATGCAGTCTCAGGCCGCTCTTTAGACAAGCTCATCCGCGAGCAAAAAATCACCAACACCATGGCCACTTCCTTGATGAATGACACAGCCTATGCTAGTGCCATCGCAGCCAATCTCACCACCATGGCTAAAATTTTATTCACCAACCACGCCCTGTACGAACACACTAGTGAAGTCATCACGCTTAGTGAAGATGACGTTGCGTAAACACACAAAAGGAAAATGAATGGGAAAACGTAAATTTATTGAACGCGTTCAAGAACTGTTTGGACTTATTGAGCCTGAAACTTCTAGTAAAAAAGAGGCTATTTTGGATTTATTACACAAGCTAAAAGCTAAACGCGCTGAACTCAAAATACAACTCAAGCTAGCCAAAAAACCTACAGAAATCGAAGATTTGAAAGAATCTATCGATGTGCTCAAAAAGCAGATTAAAAAAGGTGAAAAACTCTTAGAAACCTAAAGGGTTGATGCGTCTCAATGCCAAGCATACCCCAACATGCTATACTGCGCTAAATTTTTCAAAGGATAGAACATGGAAATCAATGGTATTCAAGTATGTAACGTCTGTGGCCGCCCAAGCGACCAAGATCCCTCAGCAGTGTTTATTCAAGCCAACAAAGGGGGCGAACTTGTACACATCTGTACGCCCTGCATCCCTCATGTCATTCATGGCAGTGGCGAAGTGGTCAAATCCAACGAAGCCATGAGCGCACAACTTAACCGCTAAGCACATCAAAAGCGATAGGCGCAGCCAGAGGGTGCGGCTCTTTTGTAAAGAGTGTCATCTCTCCGGCTTGCGTTTGCACCAGCACTACGTAATAAAACCCGTGAAACACACACTCTTTTACCTCGCCACTTAAAGCCCCTTTTGGGTTTACATGTATATCCGCAGGCCGAAACATTTTCTCTTTTCCGTCTTCTTCATAGACATTGATTTTGCCTAAAAACTGGGCGCATAGTTTGGACTTGGGGTGCTTGTACAAGGTTTCTATCTCACCGACTTGCAAGATTTCTCCTTGGGCCATGAGCGCGACTCGGTCACTCATGTGAAACGCATCTTCGCGGTCATGGGTAACAAAGATAGAAGTGATACCAAAAGCCTTAATCATCTGCTTTAATTCATCGCGCAAACTCGCACGCAATTCACTGTCCACACTACTAAAAGGTTCATCCAAAAGCAACAGTTTTGGATGACGAATAAGCGCGCGACATAGGGCTACGCGCTGTTGCTGTCCCCCACTTATCTCATGAGGAAAGCGCTCTTTGATGGCACTGATGCCTGTTTTTTCAAGCAATGCCCCCAGACGTGTTTTACCCTCTTTTTCATACCCAAAAAGAATGTTTTGTGCTACACTCATGTGCGGAAAAAGCGCATAATTTTGAAATACAATGGCAAGCTCGCGCTCTTTGGTTTCGAGGTTCACGCCCTTGCCAAAAAGGGTTTTCCCGCCCAAAATAATCTCCCCGCTACAAGGCGTTTCAAAGCCACAAATCATCCGCAACAAAGAGCTTTTGCCACAGCCACTTTTACCCATAAGGGTAAAAATTTCCCCTTCACTGACTTCCAAGTTAATGGATTTTGCCACACAAACAGACCCGTCGCAAAAGGTTTTTTCCAACTGCTTTACATGTAAAAGACTCATCTAAATATCCTCAAATTTAACAACAACACCGCCACTGTTGTCATAGAAATTAACACCAGCGAGGGCAACCCAAGGGCGGGAAGCATCTCATTGCTTGCCAGTTCGTAAATGCGCGTGGCAAGGGTATCAAAATTAAAAGGGCGCAACAACAACGTCGCAGGAAGCTCTTTGCTAACATCAATAAATACAATCAAAAACCCGCTCATGAACGCTCCCTTGACCATCGGAAAACTCACACGCCACATGCGCGCAAACTCACCCTTGGCATAGAGCTTGCTGGCTTCTTGGAGTTCTGTTGTTATCTTACTAAACCCGCTATTAAGCGCTCCTACTCCTGCGGGGTAAAAACGCACCACGTAAGCAAATATGAGCACAAAAAACGTGCCACCAAGCCAATACTGCCCTAGTGCTTTATCTATGCTGCTAAACAACAACAGTGCCCCGATCCCTACAACCGCGCCGGGGATAGAGTATCCCAAAAGAGAAACACGGTAAGCAATTTTAGCAAGAGCCGTGCGGTAAGCCACCGTAAAAAACAGCACCACAAATGCACACACCATAATCACAAAGGCGCTACCAAGGTTAATGGAGAGGGTGCCAAACGTGTAGCCTCCCAAATCCAAACTACCACTGCGCGGGTCCAAAATAGCCCAATACCCAAGCACTGCCACAGGAACAACAAACGCGCACGTAAACAACAAAGCGCAAAAGGCAAAAGCGCCTAACGCCTTAAGGCCTTTGAGGCGTTGTTTTTGGAGGGGTTTGGCGCTAAAGCCTCCCGTGGCATAACGCATGCGGGCCTTGGCTTTGGATTCTAGAAGCAAAAGGGTAAAGACAAACACCATCAGCACAAGGGCGATTTTGATGGCGCCTTGCAAGTCTGCATAACCAAACCACTGTTTGAAAATCCCTACACTAAAGGTCTCCACCCCAAAATACAACACCGTGCCATAATCGCTGATAACCTCCATAGAAGTTAAAAACAAGCCGATGAAAAGCGCAGGGTACACCAGCGGCAAATAGGCTCTAAAAAAGGCCCGCACAGGGCCAATGCCTTGGAGTTTTACCACCTCATCCACTGAACTAGAAAGCCCCAAAAATGCCGCGCGCGCCACGATAAACACATACGGGTACATGGAAAGGCCAAAAATGACAATGGCTCCCCAAAGAGTAAGGATACTAAAATGGCCCGTGATACCTGTGAGCTGAGCGAGCAAGCCTGCGTATTCAAAGATGCCATTATAAGCGTACCCGACCACGTAGCTAGGAATCGCCAAAGGCAGAGCCAAAGAGAGGGAAAAAAATCGACTTCCTACAAACTCAAACCTCGCCACAAGGTATGCACTTAGCCCTCCAAACACAAAGACGAGCGCGCCCACGCCTAAGACCAACAAAAGCGTGCTTTTTGCGTATGTGGCCAAGTTTAAGTTTGAAAATGCCTCCAGCGAAACTCCCTCCAAGAGAGCGTAAGCCAGAAGAAAAAGGATGGGGAGAGAGAGAATTGCCCCAAAAATTGGGGCAATGAAGGGCTTAAGCCGATTTACTTCCATTGGGCTTCTTGGGCAATTTTTACAGATTTAACGCCGTTTTCACCAACAGCACTTAGGGGCAAGGTGTCCTCTTTGAACGTACCCCATGCTTTAACAACAGGACTGATTTCAACTGCAGAATTAACGGGGTATTCAAAGTTGGCATGGGCAAAGTTTTTTTGCGCTTCTGGGCTTACCAAAAACTCTAAAAGCTTCATGGCATTTTCTTTGTTTTTGGCAGATTTAGTCACCCCTGCGCCACTGATATTAACGTGCGTGCCACGGTCGTTTTGGTTCGGGAAGAAAATGCCTACTTTTTGCGCCACTTCACGATCAGCAGGATCGCTTGATGTGACAAAACGTCCTACATAGTAGGTATTTGCTACCGCCACATCGGCTTCGCCACTAGCAGCGGCTCGGATTTGGTCGCGGTCATTGCCTTTAGGTGCGCGTGCCATGTTGGCGACAACACCTTTGGCCCATGCCAAAGCGCCCGCTTCGCCATGATGGGCAATCATCGCCCCAATGAGTGATTTGTTATACGCATTGGCGGAAGTGCGCATAGCAATTTTATAAGGAAAGTTTGCATCCCCAAGAGCCTCGAATGTAGAAAGAGTAGCAGGGTCTACTTTTTCTTTGTTGTACATAATGACACGCGCGCGCTTGGTGAGGCCGTACCACTGGCCATCTGTATCGCGCAAATGTTCTGGGATGATTTCATTAAGGGTTTTAGAGGAAACACTTTGGAGCACGCCTGCGGCTTTAGCGTCGTATAGGTTGCCTACATCCGAAGTAATAAACACATCTGCTGGAGAATTGTCGCCTTCGATTTTTAGGCGGGCTAACAACTCTTCTGCCTTGGCATGCACAACGTTTACTTTGATACCTGTTTGGGTTTCAAAGGTTTTATAAAGCTCTCTGTCTGTGTCGTAATGGCGGTGCGAGTAAAGGTTTACTTCTCCAGCGGCCATCAAAGCGCTTGCGCCAACAAGCAAGGCACTTGCCAAATATTTTACAGATTTCATAAAACTCCTTGGAAAATTTTTCGTCAATTATAACGCGAAATACTTAATTGATAATTAATTTCATTATAAGGAGAATTTTTTTGCACTTGCTCTGTGTTTACATGTAAGGGAGAGGGCCCTTACATGTAATGCTACTAAATAGTCTCTATGCGCACAGGTAACGCCTGTCTGGCATTGGAGCCAATCACGAAATCAGAAAGTGTGGCTAATTCTCTAGAGCTATCCATAATCCCCAATTTATTAATGTTTGCCCCACTTTTTCGCAAAGCACAGCCTTCTATCTTTTGTCCATCAATCCACACATCAAGTGCGCCCTCACCATCACGTCCTGCGCCGTGCTCAATGGCAACAGCTCCTGGCAAAACTCCATGACGCAAACGCACGCGCCCCTCAACACTTCCTCCAGGCGAAACAAGCCGTACTTTTTGCCCGTGCGAAACATCTTGCTGGGCTGCTGTTTGAGGGTTAAGATCAATGTAGGTTGTAGGCCGTATTTCTTTAATCATCTGGCTTGAAGCAGTGGCTTGAGAAAGCACGTTTGACTTATAGCTAAAAGCACTGAGAGGAAACTTCTCTTTGGGATAAAGGGCAAAGAGTTTTTCGCCTCGGGCTAGTCGCGCTGGCATAAAGGTTGGCACGCCACTAAAAGGTTCGCCTGTGAGAGCGTGACGAGCCGTTCCTAAAGGCTCGTTGTAGATTTGAATAGGCTTTTTGTAAGGATGGGCTAGCTTTCCGTGAACATATCCCTTCTCTTTTTCTTCAAATCTCCCACCCCTTGCCATCACATAGGCCGTTTTGCGCCAGTTTTGACCGCAGGTGTTTTGAAGGAGTTTAACATAAGGCTCTAATCCCGCAAGTTCAATCTCTTCATCACTGCACTCAGGGACGCCACTGCCATCTATAGCGATGTTTTCAAAGGCGCGCAAATAAAAGTCCGAAGGTCTATTAAAATCGTACTTTTCTCCCTCTTTGCCCACAATGGCGCCTTCGCCAAATCCGGGCAACCCAAGTGCCTTTCCAAGCTCAATGACAAAGCTATCCATAGAAACAGGCTCTCCGTTGGCAAAGGTGGCTTGAGGCGCAGCAATGGTTGGAAAACGCACAGAGTTTGCCTTAGTCTGATACCCAGCCCAAGGACTCACCACGCCCCATGTCTCATACATCACCGAATCAGGAACGATGTAGTCTGCAAAGCGTGATGTTTCATTAATGAATGGGTCTATCGCAATGATAAGAGGAACTGCTTTTTTGGGGTCTTTTAAAAGCTCTTCTAGGGCATTAGCACCACTTTGTCCATAGATAAAGTTCGCATTCCAGCTAATGAGCGCATCAAGCTTGTAGGGGTAGCCTTTGGCGCTATTAAAAATCACTTCGGACTCTAGGGCATTGGTGAGAGGATACCATGTGTCTTTTGCTGGATAAGGATTTTCTCCTCGGGCTACTTTTTGAGCGTACTCAGTGGTTTTTTCATAAGCAAAACGCGCTCTATCCACACGATACCCCTGGCTTGCAACTTTTCCTGGGAAACCGAGAAGGTTGTATTTTGCTCCATTAAAGTCCTTGTATTTTCCGCCTCCAGCACTCATGCCTCCTTGGTAGTTCAGGTTGCCCACCATCGCTCCAAGCATCATAATGGCATAGGTGGTGTAAAAACCCGTTGTGTGCATGGTTCCCCCGTGACAATCAACAGCCGCCTTGCGCCCGTGGGAAGCAAACTCTCTGGCTGTGCGCACGATGCGCTCAACACTCACACCGCTTTCTTGTGCGTATTCTTCAAGGGTGTGCGCAAGAGCAGCTTCCCTTAAAAGACTCATAGCACTTTTGACACCGATAGTTTCTCCTTGAAATTCCACCTGCGTATCCACAAACAAACGCCCTTGGAGAACTTCTGATGCAGGCTTAAGTACTCCTGTTTCTTCTTCCAATACAAGAGGTGCTTCTTCTTGGGCTAGAATATGCCCTGTTTTTTCACCCGATTGAATCACAAGGTGGGTGGCGTTGGTCCATGAAGCATCATTAAAAGCTTTTTGGGCTGTTTCAGAAGGGAGTTTTAGGTAAGATGCATTATAGAGCTCTTCCTCAATCATAACCCGCAATAAACCCATCACAAAGGCCAAATCTCCACCAGGCTGAATGGGAATCCACTCACTCCGATCTCCTGCTGCTAGGGCATCGGCATTGGTAAGCATGGGGGCAACGGTAACACATTTGAGTTTGCCAAACGTGCGCGCTTTTGCTAAAAGTTTTGCTTGGCGCTTAAAAGGATTTCCCGCTTGTGCAGGTGCTGTGCCGATGGTTAAAAGGTATTCGCAGTGCTCAAAGTCAGGCTTTAAGTGAGGGTATCCTTTAAAATCTCCCAAATACGCCGCTTCGCCTGAACGCATAGAAAGACCACAAATAGCGGTATGGCCCATATAGTTGCGTGTTCCAAAAGCCCCGATAAAACGGTTCACCATATAAGCTTGTCGTCCCTCGTTGCCTGTGCCTAAAACACAAAGACCGTTGGCTTTAGGACCACATTTGGGGTCGTTGGGGTCCATAGGGGTTTCAAGGTCTCTAATGGCAGCCAACCCTTTTACCGTGCCTTCACCAAAAAGGTCTCCACCCTCAACAATCTCTTTTAGTAGCTGCTCAGGCGTAATGCTCTGCCACCGGTTTTCACCTCGTTTTCCCACACGCTTCAAAGGAGTCAGCACTCTGCCCTTATCATAATGCCGATCAAAAACCACATTGCCTCTAGCACAAGCAGTGGAGCGGTAAGTGTGCCCTGTCTCTTTTCCAAGAAGGACAAAACTTTCCTCAAGTGGTGTGTTGTAGGGTAGCCAAGGATCAGTAGAGAGGGGGTTGTAAGGATTTCCAGATGCCTTGACTACTTTTCCTGTTGCGTTGTCAATTTTTACGCGCATACCACAGTGGCTAGTACAGCCATTACACACCGCATTGCGAAGAGAAAAAGCGCTGTTTTTGTCAAAAGAAGTAGCGATGACCCCCTCGGTTTCTTGCGCATCCGCATAGATGGCGTCTTTTGCAGCTCTTCCTTTGCGCCCCATGGTCACCGCAGTACCTAACATCTCTTTGTAGCCAGCCATAGAAGCAGAAGCGGCCACCAAAGAAGTTCCGATTAAAAATTTTCGTCTATTTGCTTCCATTATTTACTCCTTGATAGTGTGTTTCCATCTCCTCATCCCAAGGAAAAATAACTGCCACAAGGGCTAAAAGAGCTATAAAAATACCCCAATTGGATGCTACGGAGACAATGCTGTTTTGTCCAAAAATTTCAGGAATGTACTGGGTAAACCCTGGCATGCTACGGGGAATCTCTTGTCCACCGATGACCGTATTCCAGCGAAATAACCACACACCAACCGCAGAGATAACCCCCGTTGCAATAACAATGCCAAGATTATGGCGCAATTTGCTAAAGCCTACAATCATAGGCAAAATGAGGCATAAGCCATACTCCACATAGACAACCATATTAAAATGAAGGCTAAAAAATTGATAGAGTAGTTCCCGTGATTGCATCCCAAAGGGCATAGCAAAACTCAACCACAGCGCCCGAACCACAAGGTCTATCACAATAAACCATGCAAGTAGCTTGGCTAAAGTTGCCATCATGGAGCGATCAATAGCTTGAGAAAGAGAAAAGAACCGCTGAAAAATAGGCAAAAGCACCAAAAGCAATCCTGTTCCAGAGACCATCGCAGAAGCTAAAAAAAGAACGGGCATGAGCGGCGTGTGCCATAGAGTATTGGCATGCACTGCCCCTAAGATGTAGCCTGTATATCCGTGCACACACAAGGCAAGCGGGATACCAACAGCGCCCAATGTGAAGCCTAGTCGATGGTCCTTTTCCAAACTTTGCGCATCTAAAGAAGCGCGGCCCAAAGTAAGCCATCGGTAAAAGGTGCGAGAAAATCCCCGCCCTTCTTCCATGCGTTTAATAAAATAAGGGCGGTATAAAATCAGTGCTTCTACCAAAATAAGCACAGGATAGGCTATTAGCAATAAAACTCCCCATTTCATTGGCGAGGTTCCAAAATTTTCCCAGCCATAAAGAAAGAAGTTCACCAAGCGTCCAGGTTGCTTTAAGTCATCAATCAAGTTAAATGGTGCAGCAACCAGAAGCACAAAGGCTAGCAATAATGAAAAACCAGCAATGGGCTTAAACTGTTTAAATCCAAAAACATGAGCAAAGCTGGAGATAATAAACGCCGCAGCAGAGCTTCCAGTAAACCAAAAATAGTTTGGCACATCAATGCCCCACGCGCGCATGGGCGAAATTGCCGCAATAGTACTCATCCACTCCATCATGAAACCCCCCTTGGTAATTTTGGCCACTCTTTGTCTAACAACCCGAGCTCCTTGCGTACCACATCATCTAGCATGGGTGTAGCTTCATGTACGGCTTCAAGGCGACTGTCTAAGGAAATATAAAACACTTGAGGCGCATTTCCTTGATGGGGTTTTAAAACAGAAGTTGGAAATGTGGCAAGCATTTTTGAAACTTCAGAATTTGGATCGTTTTGATCACCAAAAATGCGCGCTCCGCCCACACACGTCTCCACACAAGAAGGCAATAATCCATCTTGAAGACGGTGGGCGCAAAAGGTGCACTTATCGGCCACTTTGGTTTGTGCATTAAAATAGCGTTTATCATAAGGACAGGCATTCAAACAGTACCCGCATCCCCAGCAAATTTCACTATCTACCACCACAATTCCGTCTTTGCGTTTAAACGTTGCGCCTGTGGGACATACGCTTACACAAGAAGGGTTGTCGCAGTGATTGCATAATTGGGGCACATAGCCTTTGCGCACATGAGGGAAAGTCCCTATTTCAAATTCACTAACAAAGGTGCGATACTGCTCTTTTGGAACAGCATTTTCTACTTTGCAAGCAGCAGTACAGGCTTGACAGCCTACGCACTGGCGAAGGTCAATCACCATCGCATAATGGGCTTTTGCATCGCCAATGTATCTTGGGTCTTGGGCATCACGTCCAGGATTTTTGAGCGAAAACGCTTGTGCGCTCGTGGCTCCTGCTAGTGCCGCAATCCCACCTTGCTTTAAAAAACGTCGTCTTGAGGGGTCGTTTGGCATCGATTCTCCTTAATAAAGGTTTATCGCAGTCTAACAACCAAAAGGGAGAAACTAGGGAGAAGGGAGAAGAATGGTAAAGCAAGCGCCACTGGGCGTATTCTTTACATGTAAATGCCCGTGGGAGTTTTTTTCGATGATGATTTTACTCATATAAAGCCCTATGCCAGTTCCCATGCTAGCATGCTTGGTGCTTACATAGGGTTCAAAGATCTTCTCAATAGGTGCAACATGAACACCACCGCCGTTATCGCTGACTTCTATAGCCACAAAACCCTCTTTTTCCATCAAAGAAATATGAATATAGGGATTTTGAATGTTGCGCTCAAGTAAAATATCCTTGGCGTTTGAAATGAGATTTAAAAGCACTTGTGCAACTTCGTTACTGTAGCCCTTTACAAAAAGATCTTTTTCTTTGGTGTAGGTACATGTAATGGTATTGTTAGCAAGAGAAGATTGCACCAGTGCAAGAGTGCTAGTGATTGTATCAGAAAGATTAAACCGTTCTTTTTGTTTTTGAGGAGCAAAAAAATGACGAAAGTCATCCACGGTGTTGGACATAAAATCAATCTGCCCTTGGGCTTCTTGAATCTTCTCTTGTAGTATTGAGGGGGTGAGTTTGCCCCGTTCATAAAAAAGTTCAATGGCTATTAAAATGGTGTTGAGCTGTGTGAGGGGCTGGCGCCACTGGTGTGCAATGTTACCAATCATCTCTCCCATACTTGCCAACTTGCTTTGGTGCACCAGCAGTTGCTCTTTTTCCATGCGCTTCCCAATCTCCTCCTCCACCCGCCTTTCAAGGGTAGCATTGAGCTCTTCAATGCGACGAATCAGCACATCAAACCCCCAGTGCAAAACAACAAAAGCAACCACGCCCAAAAGCATAATAATAACCACACTTTCAAAAATAGCATGGCTTAAGCGCTGCTTGGCAGGTGTGATATCTTGAAAAAATAGCACTTCAAAAAAGTTCTCCCCAAGCGCATCATTTTGAACAATGCGATGGGTCGAAAAAAGAGAGGTGCTGGCACTAAAGGTGTTACGCACTTGATGGTGGTTATCTAAAGAGTGTTGAAAGAGCTTTTCAACGGAACTTTCATGAAGGGACACGAGAGTGTTGTTCTTCATGAGAATAAAACCCTCAAGCCCTGTAAGCTCTACGATTTCCGCTAAAAAGTAGCGTGGATCAAGCTCAAACATAATGTAGCCATACGCCTTCCACGGTACAAGTACACGGTACCACAATGTCTCATCTAGCCAAAATCCCACTGGAATATTTGGATAGGAAACATTCAAAGGGGCCTCCCTGCCAAGGCTAGCTAAAAGCATCCCATTTGCATCATAAAATGCCATGGAAGAGAGGTAGGGATTTTCCATTTTTAACACCTCCCATCGGTACTCAGAAAGTTCTTGCAAAAGAGTAGTGTTTTCCTCTTCTAAAGCAGCGCTGATGCCAAAAGAGTTAAGGTTAGCATACCCTCTGTTGCGATAAAAATTTTCCGTACGCTTGAGGGTTTCGGTGTAAACAGATTGGATGCGTTCTACGTAAAACGCTTGGGATTCTTCTGTGAATGTTCGGGTATCCATGTAGCGCAAATAGACAAAAACGAAAGAGAGCAAGACAAAAAGCCCCAGCACCAAAACAATCGTTTTAACTTTTGTGGAAAGCTTATCATGCAAAGAGCGCAGTTTTTCAATCAAGAATATACCCTATGCCATAGTGATTTTTAATGTGTTCTTTTCCTGCTTTCTTCCGCAAAGATTTAATAAGTGCCTTTATGGCTTCTTTGCTGGGCGCTTCGTATCCCCATAAGTGGTCTTGGATTTCCTCAAAAGAGAGGGTTTGCCCACGCCTTGCGATAAAATACTCAAGCAACCTGCTTTCTTGATTGCTCAAAGGGATTTTTTCTTCTTTACATGTAAGGCTTTTTTCACAAGGCGAGTAGACGAGATCCAAAGAAAGCTCTACATGTAAAACTCCACCCAAAAGCTCAAGGGCGCATACGCGCAACGCCTCAAGAAGCGCTTCTTTACGAAAAGGTTTAGTGAGGTATTTGGAAATTTTTTGCTCCACCGCACGCCACAAGTTTGCCTCGTCACGGTGTGCACTTAACACGATGATAGGAATAAGCTGATTAGACTTTCGCACGGCCGCGACCACTTCAAGTCCATCCATAAGCGGCATACAGATATCAACAATCAACACATCGGGATTCTCTTCTTCATAGAGAAGCCACGCTTCTTTGCCATCTTTTGCCACAAAAACCTTGTCAAAAAACAGTTCTAAGATTTGGACTACATTGGCACGAATACCAGGCTCATCTTCCGCGTATAAAACCGTACGGTTCTCCAGAATAGATAAAATATTGTTCATTGCGCTTTCTTTGTTCCAAAATGCAGCAGGGAGTAATTTTAACATAAAAAAAGAATCTTAGACGAAAGATCAAAGTATTGTTGCTTTTGGTAATTCTATTTTTTGTATTAGAACGAAGGAGAAATTATTCTACATGTAAAGGGGTCAGAACCACCCAAAGATGGTTCTGACCTGCTTGATTACTCGGCGACTTCGTCAGAGTAATCAAGGCTCGCTAAGCGCGAAAGCTGGCGCCATCGACGCATAGAGTCAGCTTTATTTTTCTTGAAGAGCTTATCTGCCTCTTCAGGGTTGGATTTTTTGAGTGAAACATAACGTACTTCGTTCATCAAGAAGGTTTCGTATGCATCCCAATCAGGCTCTTTACCTGTGATTTTAATGGGGTTTTTACCCTCGGCTTCCAAGCGCGGATCGTAGGTGTAAATTGGCCAATACCCGCATTTTGTTGCAAGCTCTCCTTGGTTACCTGAGCTTCCCATGCCACCCTTAATCCCGTGTGCAATACACGGTGAGTAGGCAATCACCAACGAAGGACCATCGTACGCTTCTGCTTCTTCAAGTGCTTTATAGGTTTGAGCCTGTGATGCATTGGAGTTAATCTGCGCCACATAAATGTTACCATAAGTCATGGCGATGTAACCAAGGTCTTTTTTCTGCGTCGGTTTACCCGAAGCGGTAAATTGCGCGATAGAACCTGCGCGTGCAGATTTGGAGCTTTGGCCGCCCGTGTTAGAGTACACTTCCGTATCAAGCACAAGGACGTTGACATTTTCACCGCTTGCAAGCACATGGTCAAGGCCACCATAACCGATATCATAAGCCCAACCATCGCCCCCAACAATCCACTGTGAACGGCGCACCAAGTAACCTTTGAGACTTAGGATCTCTTTGACGCCCGCTACATTTTGGTTGGCTTCCAAAAGCGGAATGAGTTTTTCTTTGATTTCTTGGGTTTTTTTACCGTTATTTTTAAACTCAATCCAGTCTTTATACAAGGCTGCAAGAGCATTAGGCGCACTCTCAAGGCTTTCGTGCATAATATTTTCGATGCGGTGGCGCATGGTTTCTACTGCCACTTCCATCCCCATGCCAAACTCTGCATTGTCCTCAAAAAGTGAGTTTGCCCACGCCGGGCCTTCACCTTTTTCATTTTTGCGGTACGGTGTTGTTGGAGCAGAACCGCCATAAATGGATGAACATCCTGTCGCGTTGGCAATCATCATGCGGTCACCAAACATACGTGTCGCAAGGGTCAAATACGGTGTTTCTCCACACCCTGGACACGCCGCGTGGAATTCAAACAAAGGTTGTGCAAACTGAATGTTTTTAGCGTTTGGCTTGCCTGCGACGTCGTCTTTGTACGTCACTTTTTTAAACAAATAATCCGCGTTTTCTTGTTCGCCTTTTTCGAGCTCTTCGCCCAGTGGTACCATTACTAAAGATTTTTCTTTAGAAGGGCACGCTTCGGCACACAATTCGCATCCTGTACAATCCAGTGCGGAAACTTGGATTTTGTACATGTAGCCTTTAACTTCCTTGCCTTTGGCTTCGATAGCATGGTTTTTGACACCCGCAGGCGCACTAGCCATTTCTTGGTCATTGATAAGGAAAGGGCGAATGACTGCATGCGGACATACAAAGGCACACTGATTGCATTGAATACAGTTTTCTTCAATCCACTTAGGCACCATAACGCCGATGCCACGTTTTTCATATTCACTTGTTCCATGCTCAAAGGAGCCATCTTCATAACCCTTAAACACAGAAACAGGCAAGTCATTACCTTTGGCAGCGTTCACAGGCTTAGCGATTTTTTCTACAAAATCCGTGCCCTCATAAGCATCTTTTTTGCCACTCTCTACAAGCAAGTCTGCCCATGCTGGGTCAACAGGTACTTCAATAAGCCCATTTGCCCCTTGGTCAATGGCTTTGTAATTTAGCTCAACGATTTTCTCGCCTTTGCTAATGTAGGATTTGTGCGCAAACTCTTTCATGTACGTTTGTGCTTGTTCAAAATCAATAATGTCAGCCAGTTTAAAGAACGCCGATTGCATAATCGTGTTGGTGCGGTTACCAAGACCGATCTCGCGCGCAAGCTTGGTAGCGTTTAGAATGTAAAATTTTGCTTTACGCTGTGCTAGTGTTTTTTTAACATGGTTTGGCATGCGACTTACAGTCTCTTCTGCATCCCAAATGGAATTAAGCAAAAACGTACCGCCTTCACGAATGCCCCCTACCATGTCATACAAATCCATGTACGCGGCTACTGAACAGGCCACAAAACTCGGCGTTGAAACAAGGTAGGTAGAGCGAATAGGATGCTTACTAAACCGCAAGTGAGAGCGCGTATATCCGCCAGATTTTTTGGAATCATAAGCAAAATACGCTTGTGCGTAAAGATCAGTTTTGTCTCCAAGAATTTTAATGGAGTTTTTGTTTGCACCTACCGTACCGTCTGCACCAAGTCCATAAAACAAACATTCGCGCACGTCATCACCACCAAGGCTCATTTTGGGGCCAATAGGAAGTGAAGTAAAGGTAACATCATCGTCAATGCCTACTGTAAATCCATTTTTAGGCTCGTCTGCTTCGAGGTTTTTAAACACTGCCAACATTTGTGCAGGGTCTACGTCTTTAGAGGAAAGACCGTAGCGTCCACCAACGATAACAGGTGCATTTTTGCGTCCGTAAAACACTGAACGCATATCAAGATAGAGTGGCTCACCCACAGAACCTGACTCTTTTGTGCGGTCAAGTACAGCGATTTTTTCTACGGTTTCGGGCAACACATCAAGAAGGTATTTGATGCTAAAGGGGCGGAACAAATGGCAGACGATAAGGCCTACTTTTTCACCCTTACCCACCAAATAATCTACCGTTTCACGCAAACACTCTGTCGCAGAACCCATGGCAACCACTACGCGGGTCGCGTCTTTTGCTCCATAGAAAGTAAAAGGCTTGTAGTCGCGTCCTGTGATTTTTGAAATCTCTTTCATGTATCCTGCAACAACATCAGGTAAGGCCTCATAAAAGGGGTTTTGTGCTTCGCGGCCTTGGAAATAAATATCATCGTTTTGTGCAGTACCGCGTGTTTTAGGAGATGCAGGATTAAGAGCGGCATCACGGAAAGTTTGTACGGCTTCTTTGTCAAGCAAACGGTCAAATTCCGCATAATCCATCACTTCGATTTTTTGAATCTCGTGAGAGGTACGGAAGCCATCAAAGAAGTGCATAAAAGGAACACGTCCCTTAATGGCTGCCAAATGGGCCACACCTGCAAGGTCCATGACTTCTTGCACTGAACCCGTAGAGAGCATCGCAAAACCTGTTTGGCGCGCAGCGTATACATCTTGGTGGTCTCCAAAGATAGAAAGCGCATGGGTTGCAAGGGTTCTGGCACTAACGTGAATAACACCTGGAAGCAATTGCCCTGCAATTTTGTACATATTTGGAATTTTAAGAAGAAGGCCTTGAGAAGCCGTGTAAGTTGTAGTAAGTGCGCCTGCTTGAAGTGAGCCGTGAACCGTACCAGCAGCACCCCCTTCAGATTGCATTTCAACTACTTTAACAGGCATGCCAAAAAGGTTTTTCTTTCCTTTTGCCGCCCAAAGATCCGTATAATCAGCCATCGGAGAAGAAGGCGTGATGGGGTAGATACCCGCCACTTCCGTAAAAGCATATGAAGCGTAAGCTGCTGCTTCGTTGCCATCCATCGTTCGCATGACTTTTGTCATAGGTTCCCCTTGCATTATGTATTTTTTGATCTCATCTTACGTAGAAATGGAATTTATTCTACTTTTGTCTCTCTTAAGTCCCACTAAAGATTAACAAAATGAAAAAATCATGAAATTTAGCTTCAGGATACGTTTCGGATTGTATCATTTTTACTCAATTTCAGGATTTTTTCCACTGCTTTAATGGGTGAATTCGTAACATGTAGCGTACATTTTTCGAGGTGTGAAAGTGCCCCATACCCGCATGTAACCGCTACACCGCGTATCCCTGCTTCCTTTGCTGCCACCATATCCATACACGTATCTCCTATCATCCAACTGGTCTCTTTTGGAGCATTTAATGCGCTTAGTGCTTTAAGCACAGGCTCAGGATGAGGCTTGGGATGGGTGACGTCTTCTCGTCCAATGAGCACATCAAAATAGTGCATCACTTCCATGTGCTCCAAAAGCTCTCTGGAATATTGGCTCGTTTTGGTAGTTACAACGCCTAGGGTCGCAAAAGAACGGGCCAAAGCAAGTGCTTCTTTGGCGGTAGGCAATAAGGTTGTTTTAGGCTTTGAAACCACACGGTAATGCTCTTTGTATGCACGCACATAGGCTTGAACATTTTCTGGCTCAACACCTAAATGCGAAAACATCACATCCAAAGGATGTCCAATCAACGCACATACCTCTTCATGCAAAGGCCTAGGACAATCGTGCCGTTCAAACGCAGCGGCAAATCCACCGATAATTGCCTCGGTTGAATCAATCAGCGTTCCGTCTAAATCAAACAAAATAACCTGCAAATCAAATCCTTTACATGTAAATGGCATTGTACCTATGGAGCATAAAAAACGTATGATAGACCCAGACTGCCGCTGGGTCTACTCGTTACTCTTTATGAAGTTGTACTTGCGGGAAGGGGATAGTGATGCCTTTTTCATCAAAAGCTAGCTTCACTCTTTCCGTAGTGTCAAAGTATACACCCCAATAATCTGGGCTATTCACCCATGCGCGCACAACAAAATTGACACTACTATCTGCCAATTCCGAAACCGCCACAAAAGGCTCAGGTTCTTTTAAAATGCGCTCATCCGCTTCAAGAACCTCACGTAACGCTTGCTTTACTAGGCGCAAATCATCGCCATAGCTCACACCGAATTTCAAATCCACACGCCGCGTTGGCTTGGCAGAAAAGTTGACAATATTGCCTCCAATAATGCGACCATTAGGAACAATAATCAGCTTGTTGTCTGCCGTACGCATAAAGGTGCTAAAGAGATTAATCTCTTCCACTGTGCCCGACTCGCCAGCAGCGTTAATGAAATCATCCACTTTAAAAGGACGAAACACCACAAGCAAAACCCCCGCGCCAACATTGGAAAACGTGTCTTTAAAAGCAAGGCCCACAGCCAAGCCAGCGGCTCCCAAAACAGCCACAAACGAGGTGGTTTCAATGCCTATGTTAGAAAGTGCCGCAAGCACAATCACCACTAACAATAACCCGTAAATCACATTGGAAAAAAACTTGGCCAAAGTAATTTCCACCTTGGCCTTTTCCATCATTTTATTAGCAAGTGAAGAGGCTAAACTTGCTAATTTTTTTCCTACAAAAAAGATAAAAAGAGAGCCCAATACTTTCAGGCCGTACGCACCTGCTAGTGTGGCGATTGATTCCCATTCCATCATGTTTCCTAATCTTTAAATTTTGCTTCAACACGGCGATTAAGTGCCCTGCCCTCTTCGGTATCATTGGTGGCAACTGGTTGAAGTTCCCCAAATCCAACGGTAGTGATGCGTTCTTTTTTGACGCCCAAGCGGGTTAATTCTGCCGCAACAGCTTGGGCACGCGCCTGCGAAAGGGTTTGATTGTAGCCCTCAGAACCTTTACTATCCGTGTGGCCTTCAAGACGTACTGTAAAGACTTCGTGTGCCTTCAAAAAAGCCGCAACCGCCTCAATCTCATGCATAAATTCAGGCTGAACTTTTGCATCATCAAAACCAAAAGTAACGCGTAACGTTACCATTTTGGCACATCCATCAAGCCCAACTTCAACACCCATTGGCGTGTTGGGGCATTGATCAAGACGATCAATAACACCATCTTTATCAGTGTCTTTCTCAACCACAGGAGCAACAGGAATCGGTTCTGGAGCTACTACTGGCGCAGGTTCCACAGGAGCAGGTTTTGTTGTTTTTGGGCCAAAAGGAATGCCTAGGCCCACTGTATAAAGGAGGTTATTGGCGCCGTGGTCAAACTTGATAGCATGGCGCACATCTGCTTTGAGCCATAGGTCGTTGATGAGTTGGTATTTTACACCTACACCATAATTACCAAACATAGCACTGTCATTTTTAGCGAATTCTTTACTTAAATGCTCATATCCCAATCCCACAAGAGCATAGAGCTTTGTTTTGGCTGCTACATCATACTCTTTGACAATATTAGCAAAATAGCGCGTGATGTCTGTTTTTGAACTTGAACCTTTAATACCCACACGAGGGGCGTGTTCAATGCCAAGTTCAATTTGGTCAAAGATAAATCCTTCCACATTTCTTCCTAAACGTAGACCGTAATTTAGCTGGTCCTTAAGACCAAGGTTTCCTTCAGGCTTCACGCCACCAAAGGTCGGTGTTACCTCGTAATGATAAGCTGCCTCACCGGCAATAAGCGCGGTTGCCGCCACTAACGCGATAGCAATTTTTTTCATGACATATCCTTTGAGAAAATGTTGTACTAAGACACATTATAGCCAAAAACCTATTGCACCAACTTTTCCCACGCTGTAAGGTTGTGGGTAATACCAATAAGCGAAGGCTCCACCGGTGTAATAGCACGGTTGACAACACTGAGAGACTTGGGAACATACAAAAATAAATAAGGCACATCGTACGCAATTTGGCGATAAATTTCACGGTAAATCCCCCCAAATTTTTCCTCATCGACAACGCGCTCTGCCTCTTTGATAAGCGCATCCACACGGGGGTTAGCATACCCTACAAAATTAAATCCGCCCTTGCGCATAGATTCACTGTGCCAGATGCTGTATGCATCGCTTTTAAGCCCCACACTCCACGCCAAAAGCACCGCATCAAAGCGGCGGGGTAAAATCACTGTATTTAAAAAAGCTTGCCACTCCATAACCCGAATGCGCATTTTAATGCCCGCTTTAGCCAGCTGGTATTGCAGAATTTCTGCTGTCGCTGCGCGTGCGCCCGAAGAGGTCGTTAGCGTAAACTCCAAAGGATTTTCCACGCCGTATCCCGCTTGGGCAAGAAGTGCTTTGGCTTTTTGAATGTCTTGGAGGGGTGCTTTTACGTCGGGGTCAAAGGCATTTGTGCGAGGTAAGAATGGCCCCGTAGATACCTCGCCATGCCCAAACAACAAAATATCCACCAACTCTTGGCGGTCTATGGCAAGACTAAGGGCTTGGCGCACACGGTGATCTTGAAATTTTGGGTCTTTGAGGTTCAGCCCCACATAGGCATAACTGTGCGCAATGCTCTCATGCACGTTGTAAAACTCATGAAATGAAGTATCCAATTGGCGTTCATGCTGCAAAGGGGTAATGCTACTCAAATCAAGTTTTTGTGAACGGAGCATCATAAACTCCGTCGCATTGTCAGGCAAAAAATGAAACACGAGGCGCTCAGGCTTAGGTTTTCCTCCAAAATAGTGCGGATTGGCGCGCAAGACAATGTTTTTAGAGAGCTCAAAGGTTTCTAAAATATACGGCCCTGTACCAACAGGCGCTTGGTTGAAACGCGACGTCATCATTGCTTTTTCATCTTTGAGTAAATGGTGCGGCAGCACTTCCATCATCCAAATTTCCAGTGCTTTAAAATAAGGGTATTTATACTTTACATGTAAAGTATACTCATCCACCATTTCCACGGTTTCCACATGGGAAAAACCACTAGAATATGGGGTAAAAATTTCAGGGGAAAGAATGGTCTCGTAAGTAAAAAGCACGTCTTTGGCGCTAAAAGGCGCGCCGTCACTCCACTGCACGTCTTTACGCAAGCGAAATTCAAGCAGTGTGGGAGAAAGAAACGTAAAGCTTTGGGCCAATTCTGGTTCAATGTTGCCCTCTTTGTCGTAGCGCACCAAAGCACTAAAAAGCCAACGCGTGATGGTGCTACTAGCACTATCTGTAGCAAGAAGCGGATTAAACCGACTAGGATTTGCAGCAATGGACAAATGGAGTGTTGAGGCCAAAAGGAGACTTTGAAAAATGAGAAAAAAGAGGAAGGTTTTCATGGGAAAGATTGTACCAAAAAAAAATGGCATCCGGGGCGGGTAACCCAGATGCCTAGCGTGGTGAAAAATCTTAGTACTACAAAAAGGAGTGTTTGTCTCTGTGGACTTTGAAAGTATAGTCCCCAGAAGTAAACACCTTCTAAACTTCAAGTAAATAAAGAGTTAACCTTCTAATTTTTGTGAAAAAAATGTGTAAAGCACCACTGAAAATCCTGCCGTACACAACACCATCACCATAACAACTATCTGGTACCGTACCGCCACCATCGGCGAAACACCCGAGAGAATCTGTCCTGTCATCATACCCGGAAGCGAAACCAACCCTACGGCCAAAAAACTGTTAAATTGTGGGATGAGCGAAGCACCAAAGGCGCTGTTTCTGGCCACATCAAAAGGGTGATTTTCCCTTTCGCTGGCCAAACGCTCCGCATACAAACTCAGAGCATTCATGCTAGCAGCAACGATCATCCCCGCAAGGGGGATGAATGATTGGGGATGGTACCATGGCGTGGTGCCAATAACATGCATTACCAAAGCCAACATTCCAGAAGAAGCCAACGCAATACTCACAAGCAAAGCGCCAAGAGAGCGCGCTCCACAGGTTTTTAAGTGGCGTTTAGCAATCAGTGTTGAAGCCCCAAGCATCACACTAAAAACTGCCACGCTAACCCACACATTGGGCGCTTCAAACAAAAAAACAAGTACATACCCGATGGCCAAAAGCTGTAACACCATGCGTACCGAAGCGACACCAAGAGGCTTGACGCTAAAACCCCAACGCGCCATGACAACACCAAGCATCACCAAAGGGAGCGCCATAAGAACAAGGGACCCCCAAGAAATCAGTGCCATTTTTTTCCTTTACATGTAAAACATTAAAGGAGGAAGTATAGCATGCAAAAAAACAAAATTACCCGAATTTTCCTGTGATGTATTGCTCTGTTTTTTCCTCTTTAGGATTAACAAACATCTGCTCCGTTTCGCCGTATTCCACCAAATCACCCAAGTGAAAAAAGGCGGTGTAGTCGGCTACACGAGCGGCTTGTTGCATGTTGTGCGTCACCACTACAAGGGTAAATTTCTCTTTGAGCTCCACCATCAAATTTTCGATAATTTGGGTCGAAATGGGATCAAGGGCAGAAGTGGGCTCATCCATCAAAATCACATCAGGCTGTACCGCAATGGCTCTGGCAATGCACAAACGCTGTTGTTGTCCGCCTGAGAGCGCGGTGCCAGGCTGTTTTAGCTTGTCTTTAACCTCTTCCCAAAGACCCGCACTGCGGATAGACTTTTCTACGAGCTCATCGCACTGGGGGCCTTTTTTGACAATGTCGTGCATCAACGGTGCGTACGCTACATTTTCGTAAATGCTTTTAGGAAAAGGGTTGGGTTGTTGAAACACCATCCCAATGCGTTTGCGCACCGCCACCACGTCCACGCTAGGGTCGTAAATATCATGGCCGTCAATCTCTATTTTTCCTTCAATGCGCACAGAGCTAATCAAATCATTCATCCGGTTCAAGCAGCGCAAATAGGTCGATTTTCCACAACCTGAGGGTCCAATAAACGCCGTAATTTTGTTCTCATAAATATCTAAGTTCACGCCCTTAAGTGCTTGATTGTCGCCGTACCACAACTTTAAATCGCGTGATTGCACCTTTACATGTAAGCCCTCAGTGTTCATCTTTTTCCTTTACCATTTTTTCGTAAATTTGCGGCGCAAGAAAATTGCAACCGTGTTTAAAGATAATAAAATCGTTAGTAATACCAAAATTCCCGCCGCTGTTTTTTCCACGTACATTTTCTCAGGCATCCCTGACCACGTGTAAATTTGTGCAGGCATAACCGTCGCTGCTTCAAAAATACTTGTCGCAGCATCGGGCACAAACGCAATCATTCCCACCATAATCAACGGTGCCGTTTCGCCGATAGCTTGGGCTAATGCAATGATAGAACCTGTTAGCATCCCTGGTAAAGCAAG
The DNA here is from genome assembly GCF_016937535.1 of Sulfurospirillum tamanense. NCBI lineage: Bacteria > Pseudomonadati > Campylobacterota > Epsilonproteobacteria > Campylobacterales > Sulfurospirillaceae > Sulfurospirillum > Sulfurospirillum tamanense. Next base: position 65,136 of record NZ_JAFHKK010000001.1, read on the forward strand.
GGGCAACACATGGTCTTTGACAATTTGCCAGCGGGTTAGTCCTAGCCCAAATCCCGCCAAGCGAATGGATTCAGGCACGGATTTGAGGGCCGCTTTTGAACTCACAATAATCACAGGCAAACTCATAAGCGCCAAGGTCATCCCACCCACCAGTGGCGAACTGCGCGGTACGCCAAAAAAGTTGATAAAAATCGCCAAGCCCAACAAACCAAACAAGATAGAAGGAATGGCCGCAAGGTTATTGATGTTGATTTCAATCAATTGTGTCAAACGGTTATCGGGCGCAAACTCTTCCAAATAAATCGCCGTCATAATCCCAATAGGCACCGCAATGGCCATGGTCACAAGCATCGTAAGCACCGAGCCTACAACAGCAGAGAAAAACCCTGCATTTTCAGGGATTTTAGAATCACCTGTTGAGAAAAAAATGCTGTTAAAACGCAACTCCACCTTTCCCTCTGCCCTCAAGGCTTCAACTTGTTCAATCTGTGCAGGCTTAAGGCGGTGCTGTTTGCCTTTAATGTACTGGTCGGTTTCTGCCGCGCCCAAGGCCCATAGGGTTTGGGTGGTGTTCATCCATTCGGGATTCTTTTCCACCATAGCAGGCAAACCCCGCACCCACGCACGCGAAATCACACTCAACGTATTGCGGTCAAATTCAGCATAAGGATTCTTAAGGGTTCCCTCGTCGATTGTCACATCCACTTTGACGTAGACTTGATTTAAAGCCGGCAACCCCTGACGCACCATATCAAACAAAAAAATTCCCAAAAAGAAGAGTGAAGACGCTAGCGCCAACGCAGCAAACCCTTTAAAGCGCGCAGCTTTTTGGTTGCGTTTTTTAATTTGTGGGATATAAAAATAGTTATTTTCTTTCATCTTATCCCCTTATAAGCTCGAAACTTTGTATTTTTTATGGAAAGAGCGAATCATGTAGACTGAAATCACATTAATAATCAGTGTTACTACAAACAGCACCAACCCAAGAGCAAAGGCCGCTAGCGTAAGCGAGCTGTCAAAGGCTTGGTCGCCGATGAGAGATTCAACTATTTTTACCGTAACCGTTGTCATGTCTTCTAAAGGATTCCACGAGAGGTTTGGTCGAAGCCCCGCTGCCATAACCACAATCATTGTCTCCCCCAAAGCACGCGACACACCCAAAAGGACTGCCGCAATGATGCCAGGCATCGCCGAGGGAAGCACCACAAATTTGATGGTTTCGGCTTGATTCATCCCAAGAGCCAAAGAGCCATTGCGCACGTTTTGGGGCACAGAGCTAATCACATCATCCGAAAGCGACGCAATGATGGGGATAATCATAATCCCCATAACAACCCCAGCACCTAGCGCACTCTCATAAGATGCCCGAATGCCTAGCGACTCAAAAAGCGCTACCAGCAAAGGCGCTACCGTGATGGCTGCGAAAAACCCGTAAACCACCGTAGGGATGCCTGCTAAAATTTCAAGGGCAGGTTTCACGCGGTTTCGGGTTTTTTCACTCGCGTATTCGGCAAGGTAAATGGCTGAAAAAAGCCCAATAGGCACCGCAACAAGCATGGCAATAGCAGTGATGTAAAAGGTTCCCGCAAAAATGGGCACTGCGCCAAATTTTGCAGCCGAAACCTCTTCATGCCCTCGCCCTGCTCCTTCTAAAAAAGCACTGTCAGGGTTCCATTCCAAGCCAAATAAAAAATTAAAAAAGCTTTCACGTTGGAAAAAATGCATCGCTTCAAACACAATAGAAATCAAAATACCAAAGGTGGTAATAATGGAAATAAAGCTAGCGAGCATCAAAACGCCGCGAATAAACTGCTCCACCAAATCCCTAGCTTTTGTGTGTCCGTCCATGCGAGAAAAAAGAAAGTAAAGGCTAATGGCGCCTGCCCCAAGCGCCGCAGCAATCAACATCAAAGGGGGCAACCCCTGCCACCCAAAAAGAGATAAAAACACCCCTACAACCCCCACCATAATCACCGGCAAGCCCGTGTAAAGGGTAACAAACCAACCGTATTGGTCGGGCTGAGAGTGCATTTTTATGCCTTTGGCACGAATGCGCGAAGCACGCCCTCTGCCTAACACATACGCTATAAATAAAAGTGGCGCCAACCCACCAAAAAAAATAAGAAAAAGTGTTTGTTGTGTCACGAATTGCCCTTTAAAGAGTTTACATGTAAAGGGACAAACCCTTTACATGTAACGATAAAATTACTTTGTTACAACGCCTTTTTTTACCATATCTTCAGTCAAAGGCGTGCGCGCCTTGACGGAGGCTTGTACTTTTTTAAGGGTAGCTTCTGGCATAGGAATGAGTCCAATAGTTTTAAGAACACCATCTTTGCCAATCATCATGTCGCTCACAAACAAGTCAAGATAGTCTTCCATGCCCTTCACTTTACCGAAATGGTCTGTTTTGGCGTAGAAAAAGAGGCTCCTAGCAACAGGGTATTTACCGCTTGCTATATTGTCGAAATTCGGCTCAATGCCACCTAGTGTTACGCCGCTTATTTTGTCGTGATTTTCTTCCAAGAAGCTATAGCCAAAGTAACCCACAGCGTCTTTATCTTGCTCAAGACGCTGTACAATTAAATTGTCATTTTCGCCACCAGGAATAAATGCGCCATCACTACGTACTTTCTTGTATTTTCCCTTTTGTTTTCCATAGGCTTCAAAAGATTTGGAAGCTTTTTCCATCACCATCTCATCAAACGCATCACGGGTTCCTGAAGTTGTAGGAGCGCCAATCATTTTGATTTCGCGATTTGGAAGTTTAGGGTCGATGTCACTCCATTTTTTGTAAGGGTTTTTCACGAGGCTTTTGCCGTCTTTACTAGGCACTTCTTCAGCCAACGCTAAAAAGACTTGCTCAAGAGTAAGGTCTAGCTTTGGATTGGTTTTGCTTTGTGCGATAGAGATACCATCAAATCCAATCACTACGCCTGTGATGTTTTTTACACCATTTGCTTGGCAAAGTTCAAACTCAGAAAGTTTCATTGCGCGGCTTGCATTGGTAAAATCTGGCGTATCAAGACCATTGCCTGAACAGAAAATTTTCATCCCGCCACCCGAACCTGTAGACTCCACAACAGGCGTTGGATTGCCAGTAGTTGCGCCAAACTCTTCAGCCACATAGCTAGAAAAAGGGTACACCGTAGAGGAACCTGTAATACGAATCTGATCGCGCGCTTGGGCAGCACCCACAACAACTGCCACTGCCGCAGCAGCCAGTACTGTTCTTTTTAAAAGTGTCATCAACAACTCCTTGGGAAAATGTAATTTCGGGGGAGATTGTAACGCGAAATAATTACCAAACGGATACAAAAGGGTTTTACATGTAATGAAAAAAGAAGGGGAAGAAAAAGAGGAAAAGCCCCAAAAAATGGGGCTTGAGAGATTTTGATATTAGAGCACCAAGGGTGCGTGGGCCCTGTGCCGAACAGAACTCAGCGTTAGCGTAGCTTTTAAAGCTTTGCTTAAAAAGCGTGTTAAGCGTTCGGCAAGAACGTTCTTAACGTTTAGAGAACTGTGGACTTCGGCGTGCTTTACGCTTACCAAATTTCTTACGTTCCACCACACGGGAGTCGCGGGTAAGAAGGCCTTTGGGTTTAAGCAATGCTCTAAAGTCTGCATCCATAGACGCAAGGGCTTTAGAAATACCATGGCGAAGTGCTTCTGCTTGAGAAGAGTAACCGCCACCTAGGGTGTTTGCTACCACGTCCATAGACGCTTCTTGCTTGGTCACAAGCAACGGCTGAACCACTTTAAGTTTGATGGCTTCGTGTCCGCCCAACCAAGAGTTAAGGTCCATGCCATTGATTACAATTTTACCGCTACCTGGGCTCACCCAAACTTTAGCGACAGCTGATTTTCGTTTTCCAGTTGCATAAATTTTTGCCATCGTTATTTTCCTTGTACCGAGCTAACTTGAGCCGTATGAGGATGTTCGCTACCTGCATAGACTTTGAGTTTTTTAAGCATGTCTTTTCCCAAGTTTGTCTTAGGAAGCATGCCGCGTACCGCAAGCTTATAAAGTTTTACAGGGTTGCTTGCAAAAAGCTCGCCCATTTTTTCGCTCTTGGTGCTACCAAAGTAGCCAGAGTGTCGGTGATACAATTTTGCATCCAATTTGTTTCCGCTAAATACTGCCTTGCTTGCGTTGATGATGATTACATAATCCCCACAATCAACATTTGGAGTAAACGATGGTTTGTGCTTTCCGCGAAGAAGAGTAGCAACTTCGGTCAAAATACGACCAAATTTCTTACCTTCTGCATCAACAATAATCCAGTCTCGTTTTACTTCATGTGGCTTGGTTACTTTTGTCATACGTTATGCCTTTGCCAATGTGTTTTAAGAGTCGTGATTGTAATCAAGTTATCCTTATATATAACTTAATTTCAGCATTCTATAAGCTAATTATTTCGATTTGATTTTCACCCACATAAAAAAGCCGCGCTTCTACCGGTTTATGGACAATGGACGCCACCGCCTCTTTGTATGCGAGCACTTGCTTTTTATGCCCCTCTTCTCCTGCGCGTCCACTTTTGTAATCAATAACGATTACTTTATCGTCTCTTTCGACTAACATATCTACCTGCTTTTGCTCCCCTTGGTACATCAAGGGCTGTTCTTTGTGCACAACACCCTCGCCCACCAATGCCACAAACTCTGGATGGGCAATAAGCCCCTTAATCCGCTTCTCAAGCCCCTTCCACGCCATCTCACCTAGGGCACCATAGCGCCCTCTTAGGCGCAAAAGCGCGGGGATAACCCATGAAGGTTCAAACGCAGGCATCCACTCAAGGGCCTCGTGCAATGCTTGCCCAAAAAGCCGCGCCTCCATTGCACCGTCTTCCTTTTCCTCTTGGGATTTTTCCTTAGTTTGAGAGCCTAACGAATGAAGCTTTAAGGGCTTTTGCAAAGGCTCAAAAGGAGCATGAGCTGACTGCGAACTGGGCAAAATTTCTCCTCGCGCGCACGGAGTGAGCCCAAGGCTTTCAAATACAGATTTTTGGGATTTTTGAACCACCACAAGGCCTGTACGTCCACGGGTTAGGGCCACATAATGCGCATTGAGTTGGTCTTCTTTTTGGCGCTCTTTTTCTTTGGTTTTAGCTAGCCCATACAAAGCATCAACGTGTTCACGTTGCTTTTGCACATAAGAAATTCCCGTCAGTCGTGACCCCTCATAAGAAAAAAGTAACGGATCGCGGTGGGTGTTTTCTCCCTTGAGGCGGTCACACACAACCGCGTAGCCAAACTCTAATCCTTTGGATTTGTGTACCGTTAGAACCTTGACTCCCACACTCTCTTGCATGGGGGCTTGCGCGTCAAAGCGCTCCAAATCAAACAAAAACGCTTCGATGTCTTCATAGCGCCCAACCGCTTCTAAAAAAGCAATTATCCAAAGATGAGAGCCGTCCAAACCCAAATACTCCACCATCTGGCGAAACACAATCTCCAGCGGCCCCTCAAACCTAAAAATACGCGGCTTTGCCTCACTTTGGCTTAGTGCTAGTGTTTCGTGCCAAAACAATGGCGCCTGAAAATAACTGTACTTGGCGCACGCAATAAGTGCTTGAACGAAAGGAATATCACAAAGCCTGAGGGTAGCGTGGGTGTTTACATGTAAAGTAGGATAGGCTTCTTGCAAAGCCTCTTTGATAGCGCTTGCATCGTCGTTAGTTTGGGTTAAAACCGCTATTTCTTCATCGCGTACCCCTTTTTTCAACAAAACGCCTACTTGCTCCACTACTCCCTCAAGAGGGCTGTCTACTTGAACAACCTGCACCATTCCACCCAAGACATGGCTTGGGGTTGCCTGGGGCGTGTAGTGAGGCAGTACATTTTCAAACACTTCGTTCACAAAAGCAACCACCTCAGGCTTACTGCGGTAATTGGTACGCAACGCCTCCACAGGCACATCAAACCGCGATGCCGCCTCGTAAAATAGTGCTCCAGAACCCCCACGAAACCGATAGATAGACTGTTTCACATCGCCCACATAGAAAAAACTTCGCGCCTCTTTAACACCCACTCCCGCGATAATCTCTTCTACCAATGGTGCCAAAATCTCGTACTGCGCCACATTCGTATCTTGAAACTCATCAATCAACAAATGTTCTACCATTCCATCGAGACGAAAATACAAAAAATCGCGCTCAAGCCCCTCATGTAACAACCGATACACACTATTGGTCACATCCGTAAAGGTGAGCTCATTGCGCTCTTTGGCCACACCCATGCGCACCTGCTTGTAAATCTCAAACAGTGCCATCAACTCGCCTAGCAAAAACCCTTCCCGTTGTTTTGCGTAAGCGCCATAAGCGTCTTTAAGGGCTTCAAATGCTCTTTCAAGCTCTGGCGTGTGAAGTTTTTTATAATCCCAATAATCCAAGCTCTCCTTCGCCCAAAAGCTTTTCTCCAATAAGCCCCTAAGGGTTGTGGGAGCAAAAGGACTTAAAGAGCGTGGTGTTGCCTTGGCTTTTTCCAAAAATGCGTACAGCGCCCCAGCCGCCTCTAGCACCTCATGGTCGCTGGGGTAAGGGGTCGGGGGAAACGTTAGGGCAGCCAGCTCGGACTCTTTTTCATAAAGCATTCCAAAAAGCGAAAAAATATCGTTGCGTGACAACCTAAGCGCGGCAGCAAATTTAACCAACGCTTCTTGCTTGCCCTCTTTTTCAACCTTAATCAAAAAGGCCTCCAAAAGTGCCACCATTTCAGGCTGCGCCCCGATGGAAAAATCGGGCAAAATCCCATGGTGAAGCGAAAACTTACGCAAAATTCGCGCCACGTACGCGTCAATGGTTTCAATGGAGAGTGCCGCATTTAAAAACTTTGGCAAAGCACGCTTTTGCAATGCTAAGACCGCTTCTTTATCGCACTCTAATAATGCGCTGAGGGCTTCCCATTCCGCTGGTTTTGAGGCAAGGTCTTCCAAAATCCCCTTTACGCGTTCCTTCATCTCGTTGGCGGCTTTTTTTGTAAACGTTAAAGCAACGATTTTAGAAGGATGCGCCCCTTGCAAAACCAAAGCAACATACCGCACGCTCAAAGCAAAGGTTTTGCCACTTCCGGCACTAGCCTCTAGGGCAAGTTTAGGCTTCATTCTTAACCCCTTCCGCACAAATGCACGTAGGGGCAGTAAGAACACGCTGCACGTTTATCAGTCTTTTCAAAAGACTCTACAAAACGGTATGCCACTAAAATATCACTAAGTTGCGCAAGTTTTTCCTCCATTCCTTCTTCTTCCACACAGACTCCTTGCAAAAGGTCATAATACCCCACTCGCTCCACCTCCCCTTGCGTAGATGCTAACATATAGTAAAACTGCATTTGAAAATCCACCATGGTAGCAATGGCTTTTGGACCGCTTTTAAGGGTGTTGCCTGTTTTGTAATCAAGCACTTCAAGTCTGCCCGCAAGGTGCTTATCAATACGATCAACTTTTCCCTCAAGATGCACCCCCTCAAAGATGCTTTTTAAAGACTCTTCTAGCTTCCATGGGTGCCATCCCTTGGCATGGCGTTCTGCTTCATTGGCGCAAAACACCCCAAGACGCTCCCGCCATATCTCTTTTTCTAAGCGCCATGAGGCACTGGTGCCAAATGTAGCATCAAGGGCGTGTGCAACAAGGGCCTGATTTTTCACCTCCGAAGCACCAAACTCAGGATGGGCACACGCTATTTCAAGGGCGCCATGCAGGGCATTGCCTATATCTACTGCCTCAATGCCATCCTTGGGAAGAGGAGGCTCTTTAATGTGTTGAATATACCGGTGATAGTAGCGCCGTTTGCACGTTAACAAAACCTTCAAGCGCGTTGCCGAAAGAGGCTTCTCAAAAGGAGCATGGGGGTGAAGCACAGGCGTTTCTTCGCGAGATTTTTGAGCTACAAAAGGCAAAAGAAGCTGGCTAAGGCTCTCATCATAACGCTCTTTTTTTGTTCTCAGGGCTTGCAAAAAACGCGAGGGGAGTTTTTCTTCATTCTCCACATAGCCTATTGCTACATGGGAAGCTTGGGTAAAAAGTCGGCTGTAATAATAACGCTGTAATTGCTCTCTGTCTTCCTTGTCTGGCAACCCTGCATAATGGCGTAAAGTAGAAGAGAGAAACATATCTTTTTCGCTGCGATGAGGCACCAAATCATCATTAAAATCAGGCACAATCACCCCTTTAAAATGCACACCTCGGGTCTCTAACACTCCCATCACCGTCACAGGCCCTCCCATCACATCATCCACGCGCATCTTGTCAAGGCGGCGTAAAAATAAGGTTAGCGCCTCTGAGAATGTGAGCGTTGGCGCAATCTTAAGAACACGCTCCAAGGAAGCAAGCGCTTCGTGAAGCTGCTCTTTGATGGTGTTTTCTTCTGCTTCAAAAGAACCAATAAGTGCCACAAAAGTATGAAAGTTTGTGGGTTTTTTCCACTGTTTCTTCCATGCTTCACGCGTGTTTTCTTCAATGCCCAGCCGCCTCATTCTGTGCAAAGAGGGTTGGGTTGTTTGATGAACATCTTGGGCCTTAGCCCGCAAACGCACTACAAAATCAAGCTCTTTAGCAGGCTTTCCCATGGCATAATTAAAAACATAGGCACGGTCATACAGGCGCAACAAAGAAGCAAACCCTTCATCAGGGAGTACTACAACAATCTCTTCTGGGGCTAGTCCTTCTTGCAAAAAACGCGCAACACAATCAAGCACAAACCCTACCTGCAAACTCCGAGAAGCCAACGGATAAACTTTCGCACAAGGAGCACTCAAAGAGCAAGGTGACGTGCTAAAATCGTCACCGCCAAGTCGAATCTGCGCCTCTTCTCCGATTTTCAAATCAATGCCTCTGGCACGCAAAACTTGTAAGACCTTTTCGTTATAAGGCGTTGCCACAAGCTTTACATGTAAGGGCACAAGACGTCCCATCTCCTCCAGTACGCGCCACTCAAAGCTACTCAAGTACCCTTCCAAATGCACTGTAATAGCTTTACATGTAAAGACAAACGTCTCATCCATACGCGCATAAAGCGGAAAGGTAATGGTATCATATAACCCCTGCGCATCTAGGGCGTGTGTATAGTTTTCATACACCTGTTTAAGCAAAGCAAGGTGTTCGGCAAATTGTGCGTAAACATCCGCACCCTCTAAATCTGCAATCGTTTTTTCTTCCGCACTAAGCTCCTCAAAAAAACGAAACACGTAGGAAGCGTTTTTAACAAAAGCCATAAAATGCTGCGGGATATTAAGAGTTTCAAAGGCATCAAACGCAACAGCTTGCTGCATCAAAAGAAGACGCATCTCCTCTTCTGCTTGCACTTTACCTTCGACAATTAACGCTTTTTTAAAAAATTCAGCAATGCTCATTGCCTTTGGCAAAAATGTGTCTTGAGAAGAAAACGAAGCATAAAAAGAACGGACAGCGCGGTGGGTAGGGAAGATATGAATCATGGGCTCACTTTCTTGGGATAAGTGAGCCATTGTAGCAAAAAGTTACTTGCTTGCAAACACCTCATGGGTCACAAAACCCTCAAATTCATCAATCTGAATTTTACTCAAAAGTTGCCAACGACCTGGCTTGTCTAACACCACAGGCCCAAAGAAAAACATGCCATTTTCTCCCTTGGAGACATGCGGCTCTTGGTTAAACGCATTGGTATCAGGGCGTGTAATTAAAAGTGTTACTGTAGCCTCTTCCACGGGTAGCGCACCCACTTTGCGAAGAATCTGCAGGGGAATCTGTGTGGGTTTGTCTATTTCTACTTTCAAAAGAGGAAATATTGCTTCAAACTGACCATCAAATACTTGTTGATTGGCGCGCAATTCATTAATGCTGCTATCTACTTGATCGTATTTAGCAAGGTAAGTTTGGTCAAACTGAACAGGATTGTCTAGGGCGATTTTCACGGTCCAGCCACACGCCACAATGATAAAAATAATAGCACCAACAATGGCATGAGGCCAAAGATTGCGTTCTTTTTTTTGTTTAGGTGTTGTTGCGTGCATGGCGGTGTTTTCTCCTTCGGTATAAAGCGACACCAACAGCCCATATGAGCGTAGCGTAAACAATGATACGCACAATGTTGAGTGTATTTTTATTCCCACTTCCAATAGCGTGGTCCAATGTAATCTTCTGTGTTGCTGCGATTTGCTCCACAATATCCGCATACCCATTCAACATTGCTGCGGTGTAATTATCGCTTCCTTTTTTAGTGGTTAAAAGTGGCAAAATTGTCCCTCTCCAAGGGTAAGGACTCAAGATTGCATCCTTATTAAACAGCGCTTCAACTCCTCCTGAACTAAGAATGTTGACCTGCTTATCTTCTTTTGAGAGCATCAATAGAGCATAAGGAGCGGTAAGCTTAGAGGAAAGCTCTAGCTCCACATCAGCCATCACTTTTCCTTGCAAAGAGTGAAGTGCCACCAAATAAACATTCACGCCACTTTTTTGGCGCAACTCTTCACCCAAAACATTTATCTTTTGGACTGCGCGCTCCCCTATAATGCCTTCATTAACAAGCACGCCAGCAGCAGAGAGCACACTGGAAAAAAAGATTAGAGAGAAAGCAGTCACCAAAAGGCGACCGCTACGTAAAAAAGTGTGCATTAGCCAATAAACAATGCGTTAGGAGTAAGCACAGCCCATGCACAAATAAGCGCACTAATAATTAATCCGATGGTAATAATTTTATCCATATGTTCGGCCATAGCATTACTCCTTTATGACTTTAAGCTTTGCATTGTCTTTGTCAATCATCTTAATCGCTGAGGGATCAGTGATAACATAAGGCTTATCCGCCACCGCTTGTTGTGCCACGATTCCCCACCATGTCAAGCCAACCAAAATACTAATGAGCAAAAGGGTGGCAATGAGCATTCCCGTGATGCCATGTAGTGAAAAAATATGTCTGTTTGTATTTTCCATCATTACTCCTTATTTGGTCAAAGAGAGGATATATGTGCCAACAGCTAACTTCTGAACATCAGAGAGACGGCCATCATTAAAGGCAGGCATGTCGCCAATATACCCTTTTTTCCCACGGCTAAGCACCTCAACTGCAAATGCGGGCTTGCCATAAATAGTTAAATCCGGCGACATGCCATCCATGCCCTTGCCATCATCCCCATGACACGCTGCGCATGTAGGCCAAAGGGCCTCTCCTATTGAGACCAAGGAGGGATTAGCCGATGTGTTTGTCTGGGAAATTTCTTGAGCCATATAAGCAGCAACTGCCTTGGCGCTTGCCTCATCTAGCAACCCTCCAGGCATTTCACCCAAAGGATAGTTCAAGCCTTTTGCACCATCAAGAATAACCTCAACAATGGCTTTTTCACTTCCCCAGACAGTTAGATCGGTTGCTTTTCCTCCCATGCCATCAGCAGTAATACCATGGCACGGTGCGCACTGGACCAAATAAACACCCTCACCCATTCCCATAAGCGTGGCTTGGTCTGGGTTGGCCCACTTCTGCTCAAAACGCGCATTGTGTGCTTGCACCTCTTCGTTGTATTCTCCAATCTGAGAATAGGCGTTCAAGGGATAGCCCACTAAAAAGTACCAAATTGCCCAAACAATTGTCAAAACAAACACAACAGCCCAACCAAAAGGAGGGGGATTTTTATACTCACCAATACCATCCCAGTTGTGTTCAAGCAACTCGCCTTCGCTTTTTTCGTTGCGAATTTGCTTAAAATATTTTGCTGCAACAAGCCACGTAGCCAAGATGATTGCAGCCGAACCAATCAGCGATAGCACGTTGACGTTGTCACTTAAATTAAACCATTCCATTTTTAGTGCTCCTCTTTGTAGTTAGCGCTTTTAGCATTGTTTGGAAAAGGATTCAACTGGCGTATCGTGAATTTCATCCCTAAGGACGATGTCTGAATATTTCTCATAACTTTTTCGTCCTGTTTTTTCAGACTTGTACATATGGTACGCATACCCATACATTGCAAAAACAAGAAGAATAGTAAAAGCAAAATACCCGTATCCAAGAAGCTCTTTAAGTGTTTCCAATTCCATTGTCATGCCTTATTTTAAGCTATTCATGTAAGCGATAATCGCCACAATTTCTTTGATTTCGCCGCGCTCAAAAGCATCTTTAACATCCTGATTTCGCATGCTATCGACTACTACTTTTGCTTCAGCAAACACTTGCTCTCTTGCCTCTTCCCATGTGCCAAGAGCTGGCATTCCCTCAGTGTCATAAGGCACCTTAAACACTTGTTTAACAGTAAAAGCCTCTGCATAAGCTGTTTCAATATCTGCATTGTTTTTAAACATGTGTTTATATGCAGGCATGATGGAGCTTGGCACAACAGAAAGCGGATCCCACATGTGGTTCTCATGCCAATCGGTTGTACGGTAGTTTCCTACGCGCATAAGGTCGGGCCCTGTGCGCTTTGAACCCCAAAGAAAAGGACGATCATAGGCATATTCTCCACTCAAAGAGTAGTTTCCATACCGGTCTGTTTCAGATTTAAAAGGACGAATAAGTTGCGAATGGCACGCATTACAACTGTCTTTAATATACACATGACGACCAGCGAGCTCAAGCACACTGTAGGGCTTTCGTGTTTCTACAGGGCGCGCTTGTTCCGCGAATTGCGGAATAATTTGTACAATGCCCGCGTAAGCAATCACAACAAAAACGGCAACGGCAAAAAAGAAAGGGTTTTTCTCTAACCAGCTAAACATAATCCATCCTCCTTTTACGCTGCCATGGGCGAAGCATTTTGAGGTTCTTTCTCAAGCGCTTTCCCAGCAGTCATGGTTTTGTACATATTGTAAGTGAAGATGAAGAAGCCAACCAAATACAACAATCCACCTGTTGCCCGAATAACATAGTAAGGAAACAACACCGTCACTGTGTCAATAAACGAATAGGCAAGATTACCAAACTGGTCCGTTGCACGCCACATCATCCCTTGAGTAATCCCTGCAACCCACATACTTGTAAAATAGAGCACAATGCCCGTAGTCTGAACCCAAAATTGCACTTCTAAAAGTTTTTTGCTGTAAAGTTCTCGTTTAAACATGCGAGGCGCCATATGAAACATCGCCGCCATAGTCATAAATCCAACCCAACCCAAAGTACCATCATGCACGTGACCTGGAATCCAATCCGTAAAATGCGCCAAAGCATTAACAGATTTGATAGATAAAATCGGCCCCTCAATGGTGCTAAACATATAAAAGGTGGAGGCTAAAATCATAAACTTAATAAGCGGATTAGATTTAATCTGGCCCCACTCACCCTTCATGGTCAAGAGCATGTTGATTGCACTACCCCAAGAAGGCAAAATAAGCACAACCGAAAAGATAGACCCCATGGTCTGCATCCAATCAGGCACTGTAGAGTAGATAAGGTGGTGGCTTCCTGCCCACAAGTAGACAAACATCAAGCCCCAAAATGAAAGCAAAGAGAGTTTGTACGAGTAAATAGGCTGGCCTGATTCTTTTGGCAAGAAGTAGTAAATCTGCGCAATGATTGCTACAGTAAAGACAAAGGCAACCGCGTTGTGTCCATACCACCACTGCACCATCGCATCATTAGTGCCTGCGTACATAGAAACAGAGTGGTACCAATTTCCCATGCCTGAAACAAAGTACGTGGGAACTGCCATATTGTTAAAAAGATACAACATTGCTACTCCCAAAAAGGTTGCAATGAAATACCAAAGGGAAATATACAGTGCCTTTTCGCGACGGATACCAATAAGGCCAAACATACTCACGCCCCAAAGCACCCACACAATGACCACGCCAATATCAATAGGCCATTCAAGTTCTGCGTACTCTTTAGAGGTTGTCACGCCCGCAAAAAGCGACACAACCGCAACAAGCATCACGACCATATAAAGCCAAAAATGAAGTTTTCCAATAAGCATCAAAAAAGGCGATTCAGCCATCGATACCTTTAAAACACGCTGTCCAATGTAGTACCATGTAGAAAAAATACCTGCGAGCATAAACCCGAAGATAACCCCACTGGTATGCAAAGGGCGCAATCGACTAAACGTACCATACTCGCCCGCGAGGTAGTTCAGTTCTGGATATGCCATTTGATAGGCAATCAACACACCAATTACCATGCCGATGATTCCAAAAAGAATGGAAGCATACATAAACAGTTTGGCAACAGTGTAGTCGTAGTTCAATGCACTGCTTGGTTGCATTAAATTCCTCCTGCTAAGATTTTTATGTCACGCTAATATCACATAATTCGAGAAGTATAAAACAACTTTGATACAAGCAAGCTTAATAAGATTAAATTTGTGTTAAATTGAAACGGTAATGTTAAATTTTATTTCATGTGTCGATTTTGTATCCAAGACCAGGAACATTTTTAATGAATCCCCTTCCTGTTTTTTCTCTTACGCGCTTAATGAAGGTTCGGATGGCGGCGTCACTGACGTTTTTATTGGCCCATACGGAGCGTTTTATCTCCTCATGTAGCACAAAGGTTCCCAAGTGTTTTACAAGCAAAGAAACAAAAAGTAGCTCTTTTTTGGTTAAGCCAATCTCTTCACCTTGCAAGACAAGAACACGTTTAGATTTATCAAACTGGTACCCGCCGCCTACTTCAATGACCTCACTTGTCGCAAAACGCTCCTTGGCTACATGTAAAAGCGTTTCCATGAGTTCATCTGGGTCTATGGGCTTAATAAGATATTTATCTATCCCCACGTCTATCGCTTTTAATAACCGCTCCTTTTCACTAAAGGCACTTAAGATAATGACGGGAGTTTCTTTAGAGATGGCCTTGATAGCTCTGGCCATATCTAGGCCATCCATAATAGGCATAGAGATATCTGTAACAACTATATCGGGTTTGTATTTTTTAAATTTTTTAAGCCCATCTTCGCCGTCACGCGCCGTAATGAGTTTTGAAAATTCATCCTCAATTGCTCCAGCAAGCGCCTCGCGGATGTCATTTTCATCCTCCACAAACAACACTACCAAACTTTTTAAATTGCCTAGCTCCGCACCCATCTACAACTCCTCAATACAATAATAGTTTATTATTTTTCTAATCTTATCGGAACTTTAACATTGAAACAAGCTCCCTCGCCAGCATTAAGTGCCTCAATACTCCCCTTCATGCTGTTTTCAACAATCATTTTGCTCATATACAGTCCAAGGCCCGTCCCTAAACTTCCTTGCTTTGTTGTGAAATAGGGTTCAAATATTTTTTCCAAAATTTCTTCATTTATTCCGCCTGCGTTATCTCGAACACTCACCATTAATGTTCTGCCATCAAAGCGCGCAATATGAATATCAATGTATTTTTGCTCACAAGAACTTTCTAAAAAAGCATCTTTAGCATTGGTGATAAGATTAATGAGCACTTGAATAAGTTCACTTTTAAAGCCATGAATCAATACTTTATCTTCAGATGTAACACGCACCACAATTTGTTCACTCCCCAATGTTCCCTTAAGCATAGCCAACGCGTCATCAACCACCTCGTTTATATAAAAATCCTCGCGGGGCTTATTGGGGTTGAAAAAATTACGAAAATCTTCAATAGTTTGAGACATTTTCTTAATCACCCCCTTGCCGTGTTCGTAGGTTTCCAAAAAAGCATTTTGGTCGCCTTGTCCAAACAACTTCTTAAGCTTATACAAATCAATGCCAAGTTCCGAGAGCGGTTGGCGCCACTGATGTGCAATATTGCCAATCATTTCCCCCATGGAAGCCAAACGCGCCTGAGTAAACAACAGCCGCTCTTTTTCGCGATTTTTAGCAACCTCTTCACTCACGCGACGTTCAAGATTTCGGTTTAAATCTTTAAGTTGCATCGTTTGAGACTGAACCCGCTCCTCCAAGGTGGAGTTGAGCTGTTCTAGCTCCTCCTCTTTGCGTTTCAGTGCCTCTGTTAGCACCACCGTGTCTGTCACGTCATAGCGGATGGCAATAAACTCTTCAATAACCCCTTGTGTATTTACCATTGGAATAACCGTTGTGTTCACATAAAACGTTGTCCCATTTTTAGCACGGTTTTTAACGGTGGATTTATAAACTTTTTTAGCTAAGATGGTTTCCCAAAGCTTTTTAAAAGTCTCTTTGGGCACATCAGGATGACGCACAATGTTGTGATTTGCTCCAATGAGTTCCTTCTTTGAATAACCACAAATACGGCAAAACTCATCATTGACAAACGTAATAATACCCTCAATGTTAGTCTTAGAAACAATATTGCTTGTCTCAATTGCTTCTTGGTATTTTTCAAGTTTCATCACATTCCTTGTGTTGCCATAAAGCCCATATAACTCATATAAATACCGTATCCTATGATTAAAAAGCTTGCCGCCTTGATCATAAGTTCCCTAAAATGGCCGCCCTTTAAAAACCCAATAATATACCCAAAGCCAAGCAATGCAGGCACTGTGGACAAACCAAAAATAGCCATCACCACCCCACCCCAAAACCATGAAGCGGTTGCCACCGCCGAAACGGCAAAGAAATAAACCAAACCACAAGGCAAAAACCCATTAAGGAGACCAAGTCCATAAAAACTCCCCAAAGAAGGTGAACGAATAAGCCGTGCAAATAAAATACGCACCCACGGATGGGTCGCCAAGGAAGATTCCAATGAAGTTAAAAACTTGATTTTCCCCATAAGAGAAAGTCCCATAAGCACCATAAAAATACCTACACAAAAATAGAGATACCCTAAAACTATTGGAGAAATAGCAATAACGCCACCCATTAGTCCAAATAATATGCCCAGTAAAACATAAGATGTTACGCGTCCAAAATTGTAGGCAAGGTGGGCTAAAAGCTGAGAAGGAATAGGGGATGAGGGGTTTATTTTAGCACTGGTGTAGGCCACCACAAAGCCTCCACACATGCCGATACAGTGGCCCAAGCTTCCAAAAAAAGCGACGCCAATAATTGCGTATAGGTTCACTGCATCGATGGGTTGCTCCTCTTAGAGGCGTTTAGCAAAGGTTTGAAAAATATACTTACTTTCGTGCGGCCCTGGGCTTGCTTCGGGGTGATGTTGGACAGAAAAGGCAGGGGTTTCTTTGTACTCAAGCCCTTCAATCGTCTTATCAAACAAATTCATATGCGTCACGGTTGCAATTTCGCACACCGCATCTGGCACATTATAATTGTGGTTTTGCGCTGTAATTTCTACAATGCCTGTTGCACTGTTTTTCACAGGATGGTTGCCACCATGCTGCCCAAATTTCAGCTTATATGTAGGATAACCATGGGCGATAGAGAGCAGTTGGTGCCCCAAGCATATCCCAAACAGAGGAATTTTTGCTTTAATGAGTGCTTTGATTTGAGCGATAGGTTCGGCTAAGATTAACGGATCCCCGGGCCCATTAGAGAGAAATACACCTGAAATTTCCCCAGCTTCATAACGAGCAATCAGCTCCTCGGCTTTACATGTAGAAGGCACAACTTCCACTTCAAGCCCCACTTCACACAATTCGTTGAGAATATTGCGCTTTACCCCAAAGTCAATTGCAATAATTTTTTTACCCAAATAGTTTGTTGCCTCTTTGTACGAAAGTGCCGTTTCGTCCCATGCTCCGTAATTATGCACATAGGGCTCTTTGGTGCTAACTTGTTGGATATAATCGACTTCTTCGATACGTGGCGCCTCTTCAAGAAGGCGTTTTAACTCTTCTTTTGAAGAAATTTCTGTTGAGGCAATCATCATTCTTGGACCACCATCGCGCACCATTTTTGTCAAATAGCGTGTATCAATGTCGCAAATACCAAGGGTTTTATGTGCCTCCAAAAAGTCAGGCAAGGAAGAAGAAGATCTGAAATTAGAAGCTTCAAAATTTGTTTTGCGCACAATCATTCCTGAAGCATGCACCTTAGCACTCTCCATATCTGCATCATTGGTGCCCACGATGCCAATTTCTGGCATCGTAAATACAACAAACTGTCCCGCATAGCTTGGATCACTCATAATTTCTTGGTAACCACTCATGGAAGTGTTAAAAACAATCTCTCCCACGCGTGTTCCCGAAGCACCAAACCCTTTTGCTTCTAAAAATAGACCATTTTCTACATAAATCCATACGGGCTTTAAACTCATTGCAACATCCCCCTGCGTCGTAATTCCTCTTCGTACAAGCGCTCAAACACCAACTCATACTCTTCTGAACCTGGAACAAGCTTGCGTTTATAGTGGCTAATGCGCTCAATTACCACATCTTCAATGCCTTCAAAATTTTTCAAGTACTCTTCAATGGCATTGTAAATCACATTTTTAACACGATTTTCCGAAACGGTGTACTCAATAAGTCCTGTTTTCCATGCAGATTCCAAAATGCGGTGTGCCACATCATTGTAACGGTCTTCATAGGAAAGGACAACGTCATACTCTTTGGCTAGTTTTTTCTTCACAAGCCAAAACATATTGCGTCGGTCTACTTGCATAAATTCGATGTCATCTTCGTTTTCTTCTAGTACCTCATTGACACGCTCTTCCAAAGCCAGCTCTCGCTGAACATCTTGCGCTAAAAACTCTTGGCCCAATTTGGCAACAGGCTCGAGTCCGGAAGTGAGTGTTACAAACCCGCAATTAAGAAGATCGATGGCGATTTTATTGGCGATGTAAGGGGTATGAGGCATTCGGATTTTCATAATGTCACCTTCGGTAAATTTTGGCAATTTTACCCAATAAAAGGTAAATATCTGTTGAGACAAGGAAGGGCAATAGCCTATCGCATTTTAAAAACACTAATAAAAATTTACCCTTAAGAAGGGGGGTGCAAAATCTTTGCTTTTTCTTTTTCATATTCTTCTTCTGTTATGGCGCCGATGTCACACAAGTGTTTTAGTTTTTCAAGGGTCTCATAAGGGCCTTCTTTGGGCTGACTAAACTCTTGTTTCCCGAGTCCAAGCATTCGCCCAAGCAATCCAAAAACACGCTTAATAGCCCGTGCAATTTTAGGCAAAACCCACACCATAATTCCAACAAAGAAAACCAAAAGCACTAAAAAAAGAACCGGATGGTTAAGTGCTGTCCATAGGCCTGCAAAGACTAGCATATCTTCCCCCACAGAAGCGCCCCAATTACTAAAAGGCTCAGGAGAAGTGTTAATCATGACTCTACTTCCTGCTTTGGTAGCATGCGTTGAAGCAGCCATACCGCCACCCAAAATTGCTGCAGCCATTGCCATTGCTGGCGCCACTTCGCCAACCGCCCCAGCTGCCAACAAGGCACCCGCAGGAATACGCACAAAGGTATGAATCGCATCCCAGCCTGAATCCACCCCTGGGGTTTTATCTGCGATAAATTCCACCATATACATAAGGCCCGCCGCCCCAATGACCATGGGATTTGACAACACCTCCAAGGCGGGAGGCAATACAATCGCGCCCTGTGTTGCCCCAATTCCCAAAACCAACAGCGTCGCATAGAGGTTAATACCGCTCGCCCAAGAAGCGCCCATGGCCAGAGCGATTGTCTGAATAAGGTCATTATACTGTTCCATAAGGGCTCCTTGTTTGAATAGATTGGCTACAAAAAAGGTTGCAAAAACCTTGATTGAGCTTATATGTAAAGCCTAAAAAATTTTATTGAAACGGCGGTCCTTTGCTTAACAAGGTTGTAATTTCAGAAGCAACGTTGGGATTCATTTTTGCCAAAATTTGGGATACTTTTTTAGGAGGCAGGGTGAATAAAATCCCAGCGGCTTCTTGGCGCGTTAGGGCTTCTAAAATTCCAGCGGCAGCATTATCCTTCATCTTGTTATAGGTTTCACGCAATTTGTTCTCTTTTTCCCCTTGAATGGTTGCTAAAATCTCTTGATTTTCTTTCAGTATTGCCTCGATAGCAATTTCCTTTTGAGTAATCTCTGCAAGCACCGCATCCACCTTGGCCTGTTCGCGTGCAAGGGCTTCTTCTTTTTGAGTAAAAAGTGCATTGGTGGCGGCTCTCAAGGCTTCAAAGGATTGTTTGGCTTCGTCGATGAGCTCCACCTCACGCTGCAGTTCACTTTTTCGCTCTTCAAAAATTTTAGTACAATCTGTTACCTGCGCAAAAACAACCATGTGAAATACTAGCAGCACTCCAAGAATTTTCCTCATCGCACTTTTCCTCCTAATGCATACAGCTGTAGTGCCACCTCATCAAGCGTCAGCTGCTCTTGTTTTTTTAAACGCTTTAGCATTGCCGAAGTTGCTTCTTCTTCAAGGTATTTGATTTTTTCAAAATCTCGCCTTGCTTCTTGGTAGTGGTGCAAACAGGCGTTTGCTTCTAATTGAGCAGCTTCTAGGGATTCATATAAATCCTGTTTTTGCCGGTACAGCCGCTCCCCAAAAGCCTTTACATGTAAAAGGTCACAAAACATTCCTTGGGCAGGAACCTGTTGTGACCGCTGGGCTTCTTCTACAAGAAAAATCTCTTTTTCAATACGCGATACTTTTGTGCGTGCCTCCATGAGCGCGGCCTCTTTAGCGTCTAAAAGCTGTTTTTTTACTTTTGCGATAGCGCTAAATTTTTGGTCCATTGGCTCATCCTTTAGCCGTTAAGCGTGCCATAACTCCTAGAGCAAAATCGTATCATTGCGATCAGGAGAGGTTGAAATGATACCTACCTTGGTTCCAGTGAGCTCTTCAATGCGACGAATATAGCGCTTGGCATTTTCAGGAAGCGCTTCAAAAACACGAACGCCAGCCACCTTATCCCAGCCTGGCATCTCTTCGTATACAGGCGTGACGTTTTCTAGGGATGTGGGCATGGTTTGGGTGATTTTGCCGTTGATTTCATAAGCAGTGCAGATTTTTATTGTTTCAAATCCATCCAGCACGTCTAATTTCATGAGTGCAAACTGATCGCACCCATTAAGGCGCGACGCGTAGCGCACGCCAACAGCGTCAAACCAACCGCACCTTCGGCGTCTGCCAGTGGTTGTTCCTACTTCTTTTCCAACATCCGCCATGGTTTTTCCCGCTTCGGTCGTGTCTTCACTGGGAAAAGGGCCGTGTCCCACGCGGGTTGTATACGCCTTAACAATGCCAGTCACCGTGCCAATATCTTTGGGATTTAGTCCAAGACCAGTACATGCCCCTGCACTCACGGTATTGGAGCTTGTCACAAAGGGGTAGGTGCCGTGGTCAATGTCTAAAAGAGTCCCCTGCGCCCCCTCTAGCAACATAGTTTTGTTAGCATCGAGGGTATCCCAGACCATTTGGGTCGTATTGGCAATAAAAGGGGCCAGTGCATTTTTGTACTCCACAAGCTCTTCCAAAAGGACCTCTTTTGAAGGCAAAGTAACGCCAAGGGCTTCGATAATTGCCTTTTGGTGTTCAAAGGTTTCCAAAATGCTTTCACAAAGCGCAAGAGGATTGAGCAATTCCCCAACACGGTGGCCTGTGCGGCTAATTTTATCAGCATACGCCGGCCCAATACCCTTGCCTGTTGTACCAATGGCTTTTTCGCCTTTAAGGCGCTCTTTGGCCTGGTCGATATGGGCATGGTATGAAAGATTTAAATGGGCCTTATCGCTGATAAACAAACGCCCTTCAAGGTTTTGAAATTGTTGCATCTCTTTTATCAAAGAGGCGGGATTAAGCACAACACCATTGCCAATGATGTTGCATGCTTTAGGGTTAAGCACGCCAGAGGGAACCAAATGGAGCGCGTAACGTACCCCATCAACCCAAATGGTATGTCCTGCGTTGTGACCTCCTTGGCTACGGCACACAACGTCATACTCTTGTGCTAAACGGTCAACAATTTTTCCTTTTCCTTCATCTCCCCACTGAATCCCGACAATTAAATCCGCTTTTGACATATTCATTCCTATCTCATCAAAGTTTCTATAATGGCATCTGTATGCACGCCAAATCCGCTTGAAATCTGCGATTCAAACTGATAACACCCACCGCTTCCCAAGGTCTTGTTGTGGTGCACAAACCGAAAAAAGAGTTGGTCGTAGTATTGCATTTTCGCATAGTACAACGGGGCAAGTACCACAGGGTGGCGTCCGCATACATGCACTAATTGTTTCATTTGCTCCAAAGGCTCCCTTAGCACAGAAGGCACCAAGGCAATCACTGCGTCAATGTCTTTGGGGTCTTGCAAGGTTGCAAGGGCACTAAGCCACGGCTCCTCATGCTGCAGTAAAGCTTCCAAATGGCCCGATTTTAAAACGTCCAAAGGAATATCAAACATGGTTGAGATTGCTCGAGGAATGGCAATATTACTAATTTGCAAATAGGGTCCACAAGAGAGCTTATCAAGCAAACCGCCCAAGAGCGCCACGCTCGTACTGAGGTCATCTTCCCCTATGAGCTCTCCGCCGATTTGATAAAACTCAAAACTGGGGTAAGCAAACACAGGCTGCACGTAAAACCACCGTTTTTGAGAGGTGGAACGCCCAAGCCTACGCGTGACAATTCGCACCACATCAAGAGTACTATCCGCCCGCAAAGAGACAAGGTGATTCTCGTGATTTGAAAAGCGCAATAACTCTTTTTCACTTATTTGATGGTGCTGGTGGTAGGAGAAAAAAGGCGTGATAATTTCCTCAAACCCCGCCCCCACCAATTGGTCACTTGCCAGAGTTTCTATTTTGCGCTTAAGTGCAGCGCTTTTGCCAAAATAGAGCCTGCTTCCTTCTGGAATTTCATGTTCGTAAATCATGCGCTACTTTCTTTTTAGAGTTTTTACAAAATTCTTGATACGCTTTTGAAGCAAAGAGGGACAATTGTACCCAAATTGGCTTTAAAGGCGAATGCCCTTTATGCCCAAAATCCAAAAACCCCTAAAAGCAACACTCCTAATCCCAAGCGGTACGCCACAAAAGGCGTCATAGATGTTTTGGCAATGAGCCCCATAAACCATGTGATGCACCCATAAGCGCTCAGAGCAGAAACCCCCGCACCCAAGGCCAAGATTTCCCACTGAACTCCCTCCTTAAGGGCCAAAAGTTCCATGCCCTTGAGTCCACCCGCTAGCACAATTACTGGGATAGAAAGTAAAAAAGAAAAACGCGCGGCACTTACCCGTGAAAACCCAAATAACAACGCCGCGGTGATGGTCACGCCCGAACGGGACGCACCAGGAATCAGCGCAAGGGCTTGGAAAACCCCAATAGTAAGGGCAAGCATCAAGGTCAACTCTCCCAGTTCTCGCGCTCCGCCCTTACGGTCTGCTACATAGAGCAAAAGTCCAAACCCCAAGGTTGCATAGGCAATCACACTGGGAGAGCGCAAGAGTATTTCTACCACGTCACCCAAAAACAACCCCGCCAAACCCACAGGAATCGTCCCCACAATCACCATCCACGCCAAAGAGCTCTCTCCTGTGGCTTGGCGTTTCCAAAGAGAAACACACCAATCCCGAAGTAACGCCCACACATCGCGCCAAAAATAGGCCAATACTGCCATCAATGAGCCTACATGCACCGCCACATCAAAGGCTAATCCTTGGTCTTCCCAGTGTAAAAATTCGGGAATTAGAATCAGGTGGGCGGAACTTGAGATGGGCAAAAATTCCGTGAGCCCCTGAACAAGGGCTAACACTACGGCTTGGTACCACTCCATTAGAGGCGGCTTAACAGATAGGCTTCCAATGCCCCAGCATCATCAAACACATGCTTGGCTCCATGGGCGACTAACTCTTCTTTCTCGCGAAACCCCCAGCTCACGCCCAAGGGCTCCACCCCTGCGCGCACGGCGGTTTCCATGTCGGTTTTGGTATCTCCCACAAAGCACACCTCTTCAGGGCTTACATGTAAGCCTTCCAAAAGAGCAAAAAGTCCCGCAGGATGGGGTTTTCGCGGAATCCCCTCTTTCTCTCCGGCTATCCCACAAAAGGTAAGGTTTGGGAAAAAATGCGTCACGCATTCCCCCACAAACACGTCGGCCTTATTGGATAGAATCCCCACTTTCACCCCTTTACATGTAAGGGTTTCTAGTAAGTGTTCAATCCCCGCATAGGGCATTGATGTTGCTTTCCACTGGGTAGCGTAATGCTCTTTAAGGGTTTTTAGCAAAGCGTCCGTAAGGTCTGGACTGGCAAGTTTTTGCATCAAAGCACGCATGCCCTCGCCCACAAAAAGCTTGTACGCCTCCACAGGATGGGGCGACAAGCCGTGGGTCTGGAGGGCGTAATTTGCACTCCTGGCGATGTCTTCCAAAGTGTCTAATAAGGTGCCATCTAAATCAAAAAAAACCGCCTTAAGTGCCATCTAAAGCCCCAGGGCTACGCGCTTAATATTTTCAACCGTAAAGCCAAAATGTTCAAACAATTTTACTGCGTCTCCGCTAGCCCCAAAACCTTCCATGCCAATCACTGCATCGGCGTAGCGGTACCACTCCACTCCTGCGGCCGCTTCAATGGCAAGTACTTTGGTGTTAGGGTTTACCACGCGGGCCTTATAAGCGTCTTCTTGCAAGTTAAACAAGTCAAAGCACGGCACGCTGACGACGTTGGCCCTTACGCCCTCTTTTTCCAATTCACATCCTGCTTTGAGAGCAAGCATGACTTCGCTTCCGCTGGCCATCAATGTTACCGTTGCACCTTCACGCTCTTTAAGCAAATAGGCGCCATTTTCCACCTCTCCAAAGGCGCGGTCATCTTTTAAAACGTCCAACTTTTGGCGTGAGCACACAAAGGCGGCAGGTGCTTTACGGGCCAAGGCCACCTGCCAACATTTAACGTTTTCCACCGCATCTGCAGGGCGAAAGACAAAAAAGTTTGGAAGGGCGCGAAATTGGCTGAGTTGTTCGATGGGCTGGTGGGTTGGGCCATCTTCTCCCACGCCAATACTATCGTGCGTCCAGATAAAATAATGCTTCAACCCCATTAAGGCTGCCAACCTTGCAGCAGGCTTTAAGTAGTCACTAAAGATGAAAAACGTAGCGCTGTAAGGGATAAACAGGCCGTACAAGGAAAAGGCATTACAAATGGCCGCCATGGCATGTTCGCGAATACCAAAGTGCATGTTGCGTCCATGAGGAAACTCGCCCATGCCTTTGAGTTCGGTTTTATTAGAAGGGCCAAGATCTGCACTGCCGCCCATGAAACCAGGAAGGGCTTTGGCGATAGCATTGAGAATTTGGCCGTTGCTATCACGCGTAGCTACGCCCGAACCTGCCTCGTACGTGGGCCATTGGATTTTTGACACATCAGGATGCTGCAAGCTTTCAAGCAACAACCGTTGCTCTTCGCTTAGCATGGTGGCAATTTTTTCATTCCACTGGGCCTGAGCAAGGTCCCCTTTTTCAACCGCTACGCGAAAGCGCGCCAACACGTCCTCATCTACCCAAAACTGTTTCTGGGGGTCAAATCCGCATTTGGTTTTGGCATTAGTAATTTCCGTTTCACCCAAAGGCGCACCGTGGGAATGGTGGCTGCCTTCTAATTCACACGCCCCTTTAGCAATGACTGTGTCGGCGATGATTAAATAGGGTTTGCATTTTTCCTTAGCTTCACTCAACACAAACTCAATCTCATCAAAATTGTGCCCATCGATGCGCGAAACCGCCCAACCTTGCGCTTCAAAACGCGCTTTTACGTCTTCATTCCATGCAATAGACGTATCGCCCTCGATGGTGATGTTGTTAGAATCATAAATAAGCACAAGGTTATTGAGCCCCAAAGAGCCCGCTAAAGAACACGCTTCGTAGCTAATCCCTTCTTGCAAGTCTCCATCGCCGCACAAGCAGTAGACCTTGTGGTCAACGACATTAACTTGGTCAGAGTTTAAAATGTTGCCTGCATATTTTGCCGCCATCGCAAAACCCACGGCGTTAGCAACACCTTGACCGAGTGGCCCTGTGGTCACCTCCACACCCGGCACATCGTGGTATTCGGGGTGTCCTGGTGTTTTACTGCCAAGTTGGCGAAAATTTTGCAAATCCTCACGCGTGATGTCATATCCACATAAATGGTAAAAACTGTAAATGAGCGCCGAAGCATGGCCACCACTAAAGACCAAGCGGTCGCGGTTTAACCAAGTTGGGTCTTTGGGGTTATGCACCAAGTGGTTTGCTAAAACAGTCATAATGTCTGCTAGCCCCATCGGCGCACCAGGGTGGCCACTGTTGGCTTTTTGTACCATATCTGCGGCTAAAAATCGAATAGTGTTGGCTTGTTTTTGTAGCATTTCTGTGTTCATTGTTATTTTCCTTTAATAAAATACGCTGTAACAATACGCGCCAAATCATCCCCTAGCGCGCCTCCTATTTCTCCTGCCTCGCGGCACAATATCTGTGCCAATTCCTCTTTTTGACGTTCAGCCTCTTTGATGCCCAGAAGGTTCGTAAAAGAGTTTTTTACCCCATCGTTTCCCGTAGGTTTTCCTGCCTCTTGGGATGTTTGTGTCGCATCAATCACATCATCTTGAATCTGAAATAAAAGCCCCAACTTTAGCCCAAATGCTTCAAGGGCTTTTTCGGTGGCATTATCACATCCTGCGATAATGCCACCCATTTTTAAACTTGCTGCAATGAGCTTTGCTGTTTTATTGGTGTGTAAAAATTCCAATTTTTCTAAAGATAAAAGCTGGTTTTCAAAATGGCAATCAATGGCTTGCCCCAAAACCATTCCACCAGCCCCACCATAAAGCGCTAAGGTCTCCACAAGAGCAATGCGCACCGCTGCGCTAAGAGGCGCTTTGGCCAAAACAGCAAAGGCATGGGTGTTGAGCGCATCACCTACTAAAATAGCCGTCACCTCATCAAAGCTTACATGTAAAGTAGGGTGACCTCGCCGCAAAGAAGCATTATCCATGGCAGGCAAATCATCATGAATCAACGAATACGTGTGCAACATCTCAACAGCAGCCGCGGCGTGCAAGGCATGCTCAGCCAACAGCGGCGCTAAATGCTCCACAACCTTTAGCAGCAACATGGGGCGAAACCGTTTGCCTCCGGCTTTTAGCATTACCTGAAGGGCTTCTTCGTAGTGGGGGTGAAAACTGGGAGCCTCGGGTAAATTAGCAAGGAAAAAAGATTCAAACTGTGCAATATTTTGCTCTAAAAGTTCCACGCAGTGTCCTATTGTTGAGGGATTTTAAGGGTGATAAAAAAATGAAACCCTTTGCGATCAAAGAGCATATGGTGGGTTTGATTTTTGGGTAATGCACCAAGAAGTGTGCGTACTTGTGTTGGAGTTTTTAAGGGCTGGGTATTGATTTGCAAAAGCTTATCTCCTGCTTCAAGCCCTTGGGTTTGAGCTAGCGAATTCGCCTCAACGCGCCTAAGCACCAAACCTCCATCAAACACCATCCCCAAGGCTTCAAGGTAGGTTTCTTGCGCCAAGGGAATAAGACGTCTGGGCTTTACATGTAAAGAGAGAGTAATTCTTTGCCCAGCACGCATCACTTCAGCATTTAACAAAGTGTCCTTAGGAGAAAACAAAAAAGTTTCTTGCACGTGTTGCAACTCATTTACTTGCTTTTTATCTAACCGAACAAGGCGATCGCCTTGACGCAACGGACTATTACTAAAGGGATCAACATGTGTTACCACAATGTGTGTATCTTGCTGCGCAAAACGCGCACCCACATCCCCGTAATAAACCGTGTCATAGGCGACAATATGCTCCAAATAACGATTCCCAATAAAATTTCCCTCATTTCGGGCTACTCCATACATATCACAACACACGCCCGTAACAATAGCGCCGCGTGTGGCCTTTGCCGTAAACCCATCAAACCCATCAAACCCATCAAGGCCAGAAGTTAAGGCGCCAAGCTTTCCAATAGAAACGGCTGAAGTATGGCTCACCGAAGCCAACCATTCTCCCTTTTTTAAAGCTCTCTCTTCATTTTGAGGCACAGGGGAAAGGGGGGTAGTGCTGCGTAAAACATAGAGGTTTAAAAATGGGTCATATTTTACAAACGAACGCGGGCGTTCAAAAGAGACAGCGCGCGTAGGTGTAATGGCGATGGCACGCACGCCCTCAAGAGTTACATAGGCAGGCTTATTGCGGTTAAAACATGCTTCAAAATCCCCCACCGTAGGTGCTTCTTCCGCCCATGCGCAAAACGAAAATACTAGTACCAACCCAAGCAGTTTAGTTTTGATGGCCAAATCCTCCTAAGCGTGAGAGCATTTGCGTAGCAGCCAGTTTTTTATTTTCCTCCACCATAGCACTTGCATCGTTAATGGAGCTGATGAGTAAAATTTGCAAAGACTCTTTATCTTCGAGTAAAGAAGGGTCAATGTGAATATCAACCACTTGTCCTTTGCCATTCATCGTTACCTTAACCATACCGCCACCACTTTTGGCGGTAAATTCTTTATTGGCAGCCTCTTCTTCCATTGTCTTGGCGTGCTTTTGCGCCTCTTCAAACATCGCACCCATTTTTGAAAAATCAAGATTATCAAACATTAGATAAAATCCCTCACTTCCTCAATTTGGTTATGCTCATCCACTAAAATAGCAATGGGCTTATGGACATCGGCTTCAGCCTCATTCATGGAAGCGTAAGCGATGATGATGATTTTATCACCCACGTGTGCTTTTCTGGCGGCTGCACCGTTGAGACAAATATCTCCTTTGCCTCGCACCCCTTCAATCACATAGGTTGAAAACCGTTCGCCGTTATTAATATTCACAATATCTACTTTTTGGCCCACGCGTAATTTTGCCGTTTCCATCAAGTGCGCATCGATGGTAATAGACCCAACATAATTTAAATTTGCATCGCTCACTGTTGCGCGGTGAATTTTGCTATAAAGCATCTCGAACATCATTTGTATTTCCTTAAACATTAGAGAGATTTGGCGGCTTTTTTTAATGCACCATTCTCAAAAAAGTTCTATTTTACCATAATTTAACTTAGTGTTTTTGTCCCTCAAACCACTCTCGCACCACCACACGGTCATCATAAGGGTATTTTATCCCAGCAATTTCTTGGTACTCTTCATCCCCTTTGCCTAAAATCAACAATACCTCGCCAGAACACAAAGAACACAGTGCCTGCTCAATAGCTTTTCGCCTATCAACTTCCACAACAACGTCACGCCCCGTACCCTCAAGAATTTGCTCAATGATCTCTTGGGGATTTTCAAAACGCGGGTTGTCGCTTGTCACAAACACTCGTGAAGCATAACGTTTCGCAATCCGCCCCATCAAAGGCCGTTTGATTGCATCACGATTTCCACCAGCCCCAAATACAACCACAAGATGTTGGTGTTTCATCGCATCTAATACTTTTTCCATTCCATCGGGGGTATGTGCAAAATCAACCACCACCAAAGGATTATCATGCACAACTTCCATGCGCCCACTTACGCCACCAAACCCCTCTACCGCCTCACACAAAGCCTCCTCCTGAGGAGATTCCAATAAAATAACGGCGGAAATGGCAGCAAGAAGATTATAAAGATTAAAATTTCCCTGCAAGGAAGATTCCACAGAGAAAGTTTTACCCCTCCATGCAACCACTGCGCGAATACCCTGTTTAAGACTATAGGCTTTAACAGAAAAATCTGCAGGCGACTCAACCCCATACGTAAAAGCGTTTTTAGGGTTATAGCGCAAAACACGCTCGTCTTGGTTGATGAGCTTCATGCCCTCGCATGCAAAAAATGCGCTCTTTGCAGCAATGTAAGCTTCCATGGAACCATGGAAATCAAGGTGATCTTGGGAGATGTTTGTGAAGATACGCAAAGTAAAAGGAAGTGATTCAATCCGTTTTTGAGCAATAGCATGAGAGCTCACTTCCATAATAAAATAGCGACACCCCGCCTTTGAAGCCTGTGCCATGTGCCATAAGGTTTGCAAAATGGGCGGGGTTGTAAGACTGCGAGCCTCAACCAAAGCATCGTTTACAAAGCACCCTCGCGTTCCCTGCAGGGCAACCTTTACATGTAAATCAAGTAAAAAAGAATAAATCGCCGCA
The DNA here is from genome assembly GCF_016937535.1 of Sulfurospirillum tamanense. NCBI lineage: Bacteria > Pseudomonadati > Campylobacterota > Epsilonproteobacteria > Campylobacterales > Sulfurospirillaceae > Sulfurospirillum > Sulfurospirillum tamanense. The sequence continues at coordinate 94,965 of NZ_JAFHKK010000001.1, forward strand.
GCAGTGGTTGTTTTGCCGTTGGTGCCAGTAATTCCCACCACTTTCAACTCTGGTGAAATACTAAGCAGGCCATAGCACTCCTCTGGAGCAAGAACAGCGGGTGCGCCACGCTGGATTGCGTCTTTGGCGTATGTGCTATTTTGAGCCGTACAGACAAAGGCCGTATCAGCATCACACTCTAAGGAGGAGTCGCTGATGTGTCTAAATTGAGAATGAAGAACGGGGATTTTCACTGGTTTAAATACCCTTGTGCCTTTCGGAATAAAGAGTGAAATTGTGTGTCATTTGGAAAGAGAGAAACAGCGCTCTCAAGGTACTGGAGGGACATTTCAATATAGCCATGGTCAATCAATAAATCCAAAAAGTGAAGAAAGTCTTCTTTGTTTGAAATTAGCACTTTGGTAGAAAACATGATGTCTTCAAATGCTTTTTTAAAATCCCCTTGTTCTTCTACAAGATTCATAAAATCATCATAAACAATTCCATTTTCTTCTTGAAGTTTTTGGTCAATAAATTCACCCTCAAACAAGGCAAGTAATTTTTCCATCCCTACTTCCAAAGAGTCAATAATTTCCTCAAGCATGGCTTCATTTTCTTCGTTTTCTCCCTGAGCACTAGTGGTGTAATACTCAAACAAAGACATTGCTTCTTCTTCGCGCTCTAGGGCCAAATCTGCCAAAATAGCACAAATGCGAAGTTCCTTATCTTCAGGGTTTTCTTTTAGTGCTAGAGAAAAATAAAAAAGGGCACGCTGAAACTCTTTGTCATAAAAACAATCAATGGCCCGCTCTTTGTAGGTTGTCATTCGTATCTTTCGAGTTCGCTCTCCATTCCAGGAGCGATATTAATAACTTCAATCTCAGGATGAATATCAATGCGAAGATGACGCTCAATCCCATATTTAAGTGTTTGGCCACTGGACGAGCATCCATTGCAAGCACCTTGAAGCTGAACAAAAACACGACCATTTTTTACAGCAAGCAACTGCATTCCGCCACCATCGAGTGCTAACATAGGTTTTACTTTTTCCAATGATTTTTCAACTACTGGAAACAGCTCTTCATCGCTAAAAGGTATCATTTGTTTTTCTCCCAACTTTTGTGCAACCCGTGAGGTTATGAGATTATTGTATCAAGATTATGGCAAGAAAAGGATTAAAAAGAAGTGATTGGGGGCAAAGCCCCCAGTGATAATTAAACGAGTTCGATAAATGCCATCTCTGCAGCATCACCGCGACGTACGCGGGTTTTTACAATGCGCGTATAGCCGCCATTGCGCTCTTTGTAGCGTGGTGCAATTTCTTCTACAAGCTTTTTGGTGGTTTCTTTGTCTTGCAATGCTGCAAATACAGCCCTGTGTGCATTAAAGTCACCCTTAAGTGCTTTGGTAATCAATTTTTCCACATAGCCTCTTAGCTCTTTAGCTTTAGGCAACGTTGTTTCAATCTTTTCGCTTTTAATAATAGCGATGCTCAGATTTTTTAGAAGCGCGCTTCGGTGAGAAGAAGTGCGTCCTAGTTTGCGGTATCCGTGTTTATGTCTCATGGATTATTCCTCTGTTGCTTCTGATTTAATCTCGCTGATCCGTTTTTTAACCGTCTCAACTGTTTCGTTTGAGAATACGGTTCCAACAGGAAAGCCAATCTCTTCCATTACGGCCTTAATCTCTTCAAGAGATTTTTTGCCAAGGTTTTTTAATTCTTTCATTTCTGTTTCGTCCATGAATGCCAACTCACCCACCACCTTAACACCTGCGCGGTCAAGACAGTTAAAGCTGCGTGCACTCAAGTTGAGTTCTTCTACGCTTTGCAAAAGTTTCGCAACTTCTGTTCCAGAAGCAGCGCCATCAATCTTTGAGCCCACATCCATATCCACAAGCCCATTAAAGATAGACATTTGTGAGTACATGGCACTCAAAGCATTTTTAAACGCCTCTACAGGAGTTACAAGCCCATCAGTAACGATTGTAAAAATAACTTTTTCAAAGTTCGGATTATCTTCAACCAAAACATTTTCAATCTCATACACTGCTTTTTTCACTGGAGTGAAAAAAGCGTCCAGTGCAATGTATTCTGCTTCTGCGCTATCGCGAGTAGATTCACTAGGAACGTACCCAATGCCACGTTCAACCACTAGGGAAAAATTCAATTCAGCATCTTCGTTCAAAGTTGCTAGATAACCCTCGGGTGTTACCACCTCCACGTCACCACTGTTTAAGTCAACACCACGAATCTCTTTAGGGCCCGCAAAGGTATAGTTCACAACCACTTTATTGACATCGCCCTTAATTTTAAACCGAATGTTTTTCAGGTTAATGATAAACAGTGCTACGTCTTCAAGCATACCGCGCATGCTATCAAATTCGTGCGAAGCACCTTCAATTTTTACAGCCGTTGGCGCAAAGCCAACCGTGCTGCTGTAAAGCAATCGGCGAAGAGGGTGTGCCAACGTTACAGCAAAACCCGATTCAAAGGGTGATGCTGTAATTTTTACACAGTTATCCGAAACACTTTCCACTTCGATATCAGTGGGCATGTACGCAGATGTCTTAATCTTCTTCATCGTACCGCCTTTGTGTTATTTGGAGTAAAGTTCAACAATGAGTCGTTCCTCGACAGGAATGACAACCTCTTCTCTTTCAGGAATTCGCGTAAAAATACCAAAGAATTTTTCTTTTTCTACGTCTACCCATGGAACAATACCTGTTTGGGCAGTAAGCTCCATCGCGCGAACGATTTGAGGATTTTGCTTTGATTTTTCACGTACTTCTACTTTTTGTCCTGGTCGCACACGGTAAGAAGGAATATCTACTTTTTTACCGTCCACCAAAAGATGTCCATGAGTAACAAGTTGACGAGCAAAGCGGCGTGTCGTAGCAAGTCCCATGCGGTACACTACGTTATCAAGGCGCTGCTCAATCAACTGAATTAAAATAGTCCCTGTATTTCCCGTACGGCGTGCCGCATCTTGAAACAAGCGTCTGAATTGTTTTTCAGACAGACCATACATAAATTTTGCTTTTTGCTTCTCACGAAGTTGCAAACCGTATTCGCTAATTTTTGCGCGACGTTGGCCGTGTTGCCCTGGAGCATACGGACGCTTGTCAAGCGCGCTCTTTCCTGCAAGGCGACGCTCACCCTTGAGCGCAAGACTCACACCAAGTCGTCTTTCTAGTTTTTCAACTGGTCCTCTATATCGTGCCATATTGTATTTCTCCTAAAATCTTAAAAACATAATGCTGTCGTTTTTACTACGCACTTTACCTATACACGTCGACGCTTGGGAGGTCGGCAGCCATTGTGAGGAAGAGGAGTGATGTCTTTTAGGAAAACCACTTTAATTCCCTCGGTTGAACCAATGCTTTTTACAGCTGTTTCGCGTCCGCTTCCTGGGCCTTGAACTTTGATACCTACTTCTTTGAGGCCATGTTCTTTTGCCTTATTGAGCGCATCTTCTACGGCTTGTTGTGCTGCATAGGGGGTTGATTTCTTGCTGCCCTTGAAGCCAAGGCTTCCTGCACTGCTCCACGAAATAACATTTCCCATTTCGTCAGTAACTGTTACAACGGTATTGTTGAAAGTGGCTGAAAGATATACAATGCCACGAGCGATATTTTTCTTGACTACTTTTTTGCGTACTACTCTACGTTTTGCCATTGATTTCTCCTTGCCTTACTTCGCTTTTCCGCCGACAGTCTTCTTCTTACCCTTGCGAGTACGTGCATTGGTCTTGGTTTTTTGACCGCGCACAGGAAGACCTCTTCGGTGTCGTAGTCCTCGGTAACTTCCAAGGTCCATCAACGCTTTAATATCCATTGCAACACTTTTGCGCAAATCACCCTCGACACTGTATTTGTCTTGGATTTCATTACGAATGGCCGCTACCTCGTCTTCGCTTAACTCGTACACACGCTTGTCATACGAAATACCTGTTGCATTAAGAATCAATCGTGATGTATGCAGACCAATACCGAAGATATAGGTCAAGCCATATTCAATTCTCTTTTTCTTTGGTAAATCTACACCTGAAATACGTGCCATACTCTATCCTTGTCTCTGTTTGTGTTTAGGGGTTTCGCAAATCACACGAACCACGCCGCCCCGCTTGATAATTTTGCACTTATCGCACATCTTCTTTACAGAAGGTCGTACTTTCATCGCTGTCTCCTGAACGTATATTCCACTAAACTCAACTGTCACAGGTTCGACGACGTAAAAGACGAACCAATTATTGAAAAAGCAGTGGTCAATTTTTCAATAATTCTTCACACAGTTTTAGAAAAAGGGGCATATTATAGTTAAAATAAGCTTTTAGCTTACTTATACCTATAGGTAATACGCCCTTTATCTAAGCTGTAAGGAGTTAACTCCACCTTGACCTTATCACCTGGCATAATCTTGATATAATGCATGCGCATTTTTCCCGCAATATGGCACAACACCACATGCTTATTTTCAAGCTCAACCTTAAAGGTTGCATTGGGAAGTGCCTCCACCACGCTGCCATCAATCTCAATGACATCATCTTTTGCCATTTTTCCTCCTAATTGCTTGCTATTTGTGAAAGAATTTGTGCTCTTCCATCTATTACCGCTACAGTATGCTCATAATGACTGGTGCGCAATCCATCCTTGGAAACAACGGACCATTTGTCTTCCAAAACCATGGGGGTTCCATCTTTTTGGCAAATCATAGGCTCAAGACAAAACACCATACCATTTTTAATCTTTGGCCCTTGCTTGGGATTGCCACCCTCTAAAAAATTTGGAATTTCAGGTTCTTCATGGGGTTTTCTTCCAATCCCATGCCCACAAAAACCACGCAAAGGAACGTACCCGCGCCCTTCAATGAAAACCTCTAAAGCATGGCTTAACTCTTTGAAACGCATCCCCTCGCGAATAATATCAACAGCGTAATACAAAGCGTCTTTCGCGCAAGCAATAAGAGCCTCGTCTTCGGAAGAGATTTTTCCAATAGGCATCGTAATAGCAGCATCACCATACCATCCCTCACACTCTGCGCCGATGTCTAAGCCCAAAATATCACCTTCTTGCAAAATCGTTTCATTGGGAATACCATGAATGACGACTTCATTAAGAGAGGTACAAACCCCTCCTGGAAAACCATAGAGGCCTTTAAAGGCCGGCCTTACATGTAAACGTGCTAAAAATGCTTCGCCAAGCTGATTCACATGGGCCAAACTCATGCCAGGGACTACAGTACGTTGAAGATAGACAAGGGTTTGAGCAACGTACTGATTTGACCTAGCGAGTTTTTGAATCTCGCTAGGTTTTTTGAGCGTAATTGCCATTAAAGACCCACGGCACTTAGTGTTTGGTATTTATTCATGTACATTTGCGCTTCAATTTTACGCATGGTATCTAACGCCACTTGCACCACAATAAGCACAGCAGTTCCACCAAAATAAAAAGGAACGCCCATCATTTTAACAAGCACCCATGGCAAGGTGGAAATCAATCCCAAGTAAATCGCACCTGTAAAGGTTAGGCGACTTGCCACTTCGTTCAAAAAGTTTGCCGTACTTGCCCCTGGACGAACACCAGGAATAAACCCGCCTTGTTTTTTCAAATTCTCTGAAATGTCTTTTGCATTAAACACAATCGACGCATAAAAATAAGAGAAGAAAATAACAAACAAGAAGGTCAGAACATTAAACATATACCCATTCGGGTTAAGAAAATCATTAATGGCTAAGATATAAGGGTTTGTACTTGCCTGCATAATGGTCGAAGGAAACATCAAGATAGCCGAAGCAAAAATAGGAGGAATAACACCACTAAGGTTTACTTTAATGGGGATGTAATTCATGATTCGCTTGTCTTGATTTTGCATTACGACTTTACGTGAATAAGAAATTGGAATACGACGTTCACCCATTTCAACGTAGATGATGGTGCCAACGGTTGCTAAAATAACAACCAAAATACCAATAACTACCAAGAAATTTAGCTCACCCGTGTTTACCAAGTTCACCGTACCGCCAATGGCTGAAGGGATGCCTGAAACAATACCCGCAAAAATAATCAAACTGATACCGTTTCCAATACCCCGCTGGGTAATTTGCTCACCAATCCACATAAGCAACATTGTTCCAGCCAACATTGACGCTGTCGCTACAGCTATGAACGTACTCATGTCGATCATAATAGCCGCTTCGCCCGTGCGCCCTGTCATGCTTTGCAAACCAACAGAAACTCCAATGGCTTGTACGATTGTAATCCCAATAGTTGCATAACGAATGATTTGCATGTATTTAACCATACCATCACGTTCTTTTTTCATTTTACCAAGAGCAGGGAATGTTGCAGCCAAAAGTTCCATGACAATGGAAGCGGTGATGTAGGGCATAATACCAAGAGAAATGATACTAAGACGCTCAGCGGCATTACCGCTAAACATATTGAACAATCCCAAGGCATTGGAGCTGTTAGAATCAAAAAACTCTTTAATTACGTCAATGTTCACCCCAGGAACTGGCACATAAGCCAATATCCTGTAGGCAAACACGAACGCCAACGTGATAAGAATCTTGTTGGTTAGTTCTTTGCTCATCTTAATTTCCAGTAACGCTTACGTTGTCGTCTTTAATCTTTGATGAAAGGCCATTAGCGCTTGCACCAATAAGCTTTACTTTGGTAATTGTTTTAGCCATTTTGTGCACTTCACGAATGCTTTGCATTGTGATGCTTTCCAATTGGGCAACTACGGTGACTTTTTCAACGTTAATCACATAAGGTTTTGTCACACGTGAAGTAAAGCCAACTTTAGGAAGTCGACGCTGGAGGGGCTGTTGGCCGCCTTCAAATCCGCGTTTGATCTTATAACCCGCACGTGCGCGCTGACCCTTGTTTCCTTTTGTGGCGGTTTTACCCATGCCACTTCCTTGACCACGACCAACACGCTTTCGATTGTGTGTGGAGCCGTCTGCAGGGGTGAGGTTTTCTAGTGCCATAATCGTTCCTTCTTTCTTTGGTTAGCTCTTAAGCATGCTAAGCGCTTTAATAGTCGCTCGCACTACGTTAGCAGAATTATTAGACCCTAATGATTTTGTCAAAATGTCTTTAATTCCAGCCAACTCGATGACTGGACGCGTTGAGCCACCAGCAATAACGCCCGTACCTTCACTAGCAGGCTTAAGCAAAATCTTACTTGCATTGTACTTGACTTCAATATCATGCGCAATGGTAGAACCCTTGATTTTTACATTAATGATGTTTTTAAAGGCATCATCTACGGCTTTTTTAATCGCATCGGGTACTTCTTTGGCTTTACCGAATCCAAACCCCACTAGGCCATTACGGTTTCCAACAACAACAAGGGCAGTAAATCGAAATCGGCGACCACCCTTAACGACCTTGGTAACCCGACCGATGTTAACGATAACCTCTTCAAACTCTTCTCTGTTATACTTTTCCATCATTTTATCCTTCGTGACTTATCGGGTTACAGCGCAATGCCGTTTTCACGTAGTGCGTCTGCAAAAGAAGCGACAACACCGTGATAAAGGTAACCATTGCGGTCAAACTTAGCTTTTTCAATCCCTTTAGCTTTCAAACTCTGTGCCAACGCTTGCCCAAGAGCAACAGCGCCTTCTTTGTTAGATTTCAAGCCAAGTTTTTTTCCATCTGCAGCAGCAAGTGTTGTACATGTAACATCCTCAATCGCTTGGGCATATACCGTGCGATTAGACTTAAAGATGGAGATGCGTGGGCACTCTGGAGTTCCAGATATTTTAGCACGAACGCGTTTTTTGCGCTTTGCGCGAAGTGCTAATTTGCGTTTTAAAATTACTTCTTTCATTTAGCTCCCCTTACTTTTTGGACGTTTTGCCGGCTTTGCGGATAATGCGCTCGCCCACGTATTTCACACCCTTGCCTTTGTATGGCTCAGGAGGTCTAAATCCTCTGATTTCCGCTGCGATTTGACCAATCACTTGCTTATCTTGGCCTGTAATGGTCACGATATTTTTTTCAACCACAATCTGAACATCTTGAGGAAATTCATATTTAACGGGGTGTGAAAAGCCCAACTGAAGCTCAAGGATATTACCATTCACAGCAGCACGATAACCAACACCGTTGATTTCTAGCTTTTTTGTAAAGCCTTCAGTTAATCCTGTAATGATATTATTAGCAAGGGCGCGGTATGTTCCCCAAAATGCTTTATCTTGACGCTCTTCACTTTTAGGTGAAAAGGAAAGCACGCCACTCTCTACACTTACATTGACATGTCCACGTGTATCAAGTACTTTTTCTGTTTTACCTTTTGTAAACACAACACTGTTTCCCTCCAGTTTTACGTCAACTCCAGCAGGAATGACAACTGGCAATTTACCAATTCGAGACATTAGAATCCTTTTTACTTGTCTACGATATGTCTACTTTTACGAATGGATACCGAATACCATAAAAAGTAACGGGCAGCATCTTACCAGATGCTGCAAAGCACTTCGCCACCGACACCTGTCTTGTGGGCTTCATCATTGCTTAAAACGCCTTTTGAGGTACTTACAACAATGGTTCCGTAACCGTTTTTGAAACGTTTAATATCATCTTTGCCTTTATACACGCGGCGTCCAGGCTTTGAGATACGTTTAATTTCATTAATAACACGATTGCCTTTTTCATCATACTTCAAGACAACGTTAATAAATTTTTTATTGCCTTCCTCAACCACGTTAAAGCTCTCAAGATAGCCTTTAGATTGAAAAATGCCCAAAATGGCTTCAACCGCATTGGTATGAATCAGTTTGGTAACCTCTAGTTTGCGCATTGAAGCGTTTCGGATGCGGGTGAGTGCATCGGAAATCATATCGTTCATCATTTTCTCTTCCTTACCAACTAGCTTTTTTGAGGCCTGGGATCAATCCCTCATTGGCCATCTTACGCAAACATATTCTACAAACACCGAAGTCTTTGTAAACAGAATGAGGTCGACCACAAATCTGGCATCGAGTATAGGCGCGTACGGCAAACTTAGGCTTTCGTGCAGCCTTAGCGATCATTGATTTCTTAGCCATTGATTTTCCCCTTCGCAAACGGCATGCCAAAAAGCTCAAGGAGCTTGAAGGCTTCTTTGTCTGTTTTTGCTGTTGTAACAACCGTGATATTCATTCCGTGGGTTTTCATGACTTTATCATACACCACTTCAGGAAACATCATTTGCTCGTTCAGGCCAAAGTTATAGTTGCCACGACCATCAAATCCGTTGCGTGGAACACCACGGAAGTCTTTTACACGTGGAAGTGCAATAGAAATCAACTTGTCCAAAAATGCATACATTTGCTTAGAGCGCAGTGTGACTTTAATGCCAACAGGAAATCCTTCGCGCACTTTAAAACCCGCAACGGATTTTCGAGCATCCGTTGTCATTGCTTTTTGGCCAGCAATCAAAGAGATGGTATCTGTCATACTTTGCATCACTTTTGCATCTTTTGCAGAATCGCCAGCACCCACGCTGATAACGATTTTTTCAAGCGCAGGAATAAGCATGGGGTTTTTAATATCAAACTCTTTTACCAAAACAGGTTTAATTTCTGCTTCGTATTTTTCTTTCAATCTCATAACCTAGCCCTCCACTTTTGCAACATTGGAGATATCGATGGGCATTTCTTTGTTTACAAAACCACCATCAGGATTCTTGTCGCTTGGCTTGATTGCTTTTTTGGCAACCTTGCAGCCTTTTACAATGACTTGGGATTTTTTAGGAAGCATTTGAATCACTTCTCCTGTTTTTCCCTTGTCATCACCAGCGATAATCTTAACGGTATCGCCCTTTTTAATTTTAAACTTTTGTGCCATGACTACAGTACCTCCGGAGCTAGAGAAACGATTTTCATAAAGTTCGCATAGCGTACTTCACGACCTACGGGTCCGAAAATACGTGTTCCAATAGGCTCACGTTTATTATCAAGAATAACCGCGGCATTTTCGTCAAAACGAATCAACGAACCGTTTTCGCGTTGAATCTCTTTTTTGGTTCGGACAATCACCGCTTTCACGACCTGTCCTTTTTTGACCTTGCCAGTTGGCAATGCTTTTTTTACTGAAGCAACGATAACGTCGCCAACGCTTGCGTATCGGCGCTTACTGCCGCCGAGTACTTTGATACACATAATCTCTTTTGCACCACTGTTATCCGCAACAGCAAGTCGTGTAAAACTTTGTACCATTACGCAACTCCTGTGGCCAAAACAGCCTTAAGTCTAAAGGATTTTCGCTTTGAAAGTGGTCGGCACTCAACCGCAACAATCGTATCGCCAGCATTGGCTACGTTGCTTTCATCGTGCACGAGGTATTTTTTAAAGCGTTTGACAAATTTATGGTATCGTGGGTGCATAACGCGTCGCTCAACTAAAACAGTGGCGGTTTTATCGCCAGTTTTTTGAACAACGACTCCCTGAATTTCTCTTTTTAATGACATGTCTCGACCCTCTTACTTTAAAGCAGCAATTGCTGTGTTGATGCGAGCAATGTCCTTACGAACATCGCCAATCTCATTAGGGTTTGTCAGCTGCATGGTTTTAAGCTTCTGTTTCAACGTAAACAACAGCACCTTTTTTTCTTTTAACAATCCCTGAAGCTCTGTCGCGCTTTTCTCTGTTAAATCAATATACTTCATTTTCACTCTCTCGCGTGATGATTTTCGTCTTGAATGGCAACTTATGCATTGCAAGCGTCAACGCTTCGCGCGCCAATTCTTCACTTACACCCGCCATTTCATAGATGATACGACCAGGCTTGATATTCATGACCCATTTATCAACAGAACCTTTACCTTTACCCATCCTTGTTTCAAGAGGTTTTGCAGTAAGTGGCTTGTCAGGAAAAACACGAATCCATGTTTTTGCTTGACGTTTCACGTGGCGCGTCATCGCGATACGTGCTGCTTCAATTTGTCGTGAATCAATCCGTCCAGCTTCAATTGCTTTGATAGCAATTTCACCAAAAGCAATGGAAGCGCCGCGGCTTGCTTTGCCTCGGTTGCGGCCCTTCATCATCTTTCGGTATTTTGTTCTTTTTGGCATCAACATGATTACTTACCTCTTCTGTTTCTTGGACTTCGTGGTCGCTTTGGCTCTTCAGGTTTTTCTGCTTGAATACCTTTAGCAAGCACTTCACCTTTAAAAATCCAAACTTTTACGCCAATAATTCCATAAGTTGTATGTGCTTCCGCAAAACCGTAATCGATTTTTGCGCGCAAGGTGTGCAAAGGTACACGTCCTTCCAAATACCACTCGGTTCGGGCCATTTCAGCACCGCCAAGTCGTCCAGCAACACAAATCTTGATTCCCTTGGCGCCTGCTTTTTGAGCACCCTGAATCACTTTTTTCATCGCTCGTCTAAAGGCAACGCGGCGCTCTAGTTGCATTGCAACGTTTTCTGCTGCAAGCTGTGCGGAAGCTTGTGGGCGACGCTCTTCTTTAATGTTAACATTGACGTCTTTATTGATTAATTGTTGAAGTTTTTCTTTCAATTTTTCAATATCAGAACCTTTTTTACCAATAATAATGCCAGGGCGCGCTGCAACAACGGTTACCCGAAGTTTCTTAGCTGTACGCTCAATTAAAATCTGACTCACGCCTGCGTAAAAAAGTTCTTTTTTCAAAAACGTTCGAATGGCATAATCTTCGCCGATATTCACAGAAAGCGTCTGTTTGCTAGGGAACCAGCGAGATTCCCAGTTACGGTTAATCCCAAGTCTTAAACCAATTGGATTTACTTTTTGACCCATCTTAGTCTTCCTTCTTTGCTTGCTTACTTACTTCCACCAACACGTGCGAGGTCGGCTTGCGGATGCCACTGGCACTGCCTCTTGCTCTTGGACGGAAACGTTTGAGTACGGGACCCGCATCAACACGACAAGAAGAAATAACGACTTCTTCTGGTTCAAATCCACCGTTGGCAATTGCAGAAGCAATCACTTTAGAGATAACGTGTGCTGCTTTATTGGGAGTAAACTCTAGGCGTGCTAGCGCAATCTCTCCATTAAGCCCTTGAACTTCACGTGCAATTAAACGTGCTTTAGTTGGAGAAAGACGGATGAATTTTAATACTGCTCTACTCATTCATCGCCCCTTATTTACCAATCTTTTTTTGCACAGAGCCCTTGTGGCCCTTGAACGTTCGTGTTGGAGCAAATTCGCCCAATTTGTACCCGATGTGATTCTCTGTAATATAGAGTGGGATAAAGCTTTTTCCATTATGGACCTGAAACGTAATACCAATCATATCTGGAAGAATGGTGCTACGTCGTGACCAAGTTTTAATTGGCTTTGTATCGTTACTCTCTTTTGCTTTGAGGACTTTTTTCATGACATGATCGTCAACAAAAGGTCCTTTTTTCAATGATCGTGCCATCGTTACTTTCCTTTCTTTCGAGAGATGATCAACTTGTCACTGGCTTTCTTGCGACGTGTTTTAGCACCTTTAGTTGGTTTACCCCATGGCGTTACAGGATGTCGGCCAGAGTTTGTTTTACCTTCACCACCACCGTGTGGGTGGTCGATTGGGTTCATCGCGGAACCACGGGTTTGTGGTCGGATGCCACGGTGTCGGTTGCGACCCGCTTTACCAATCACGATATTGATGAAATCTTCATTTCCAACAACACCTATTGTTGCCATACACTCAGCAAGCACTTGGCGCATTTCGCCACTTGGAAGACGCATAATGACGTATTTTTCATCTTTACCCATAAGTTGTGCGTAGCCACCAGCGCTTCGTGCCATTTGCGCACCTTTGCCAGGCTTGAGTTCAATGTTGTGCAAAATGGTACCCACGGGGATGTTTTTAAGCTTCATCGCATTGCCTGGCTTAATATCAAGTCCAGATTCTGCAGATTGCACGCTATCGCCCACTTTTAAACCAGAAGGTTGGATAATATAACGTTTTTCCCCATCAACATAAGTAATCAAAGCAATACGGCAGTTGCGGTAAGGGTCGTATTCGATTGCATCAACGCGACCAGGAATGCCGAATTTTGTACGTTTGAAGTCAATAATTCGGTACAGTTTTTTCGCACCAGCTTCTCTATGGCGTGAAGTAATACGGCCATTGCTATTACGTCCGGCAGATGCTGGAAGCTTTTTAAGAAGCGAAGGTACACTTGGCTTTGCCGTAATGTCATCCGAACTGAGTCCAGTGATATAACGGCGACTTGGGGTATAAGGTTTATAGGTTTTAATCGCCATAATTATGCCTCCAGATTCTCAAGTTGAGCGCCCTCAGGCAACTTAACATAGAACTTTTTATAATCAGGTCTGCTCCCAATGCGACCACGGAATTTTTTTACTTTACCGCTCATGCGCAATGAATTCACACGCAAAGGAGTAAACCCAAAATATTCTTTTAAAACCGCTTTGAGTCCGTTTTTGGTCATCTTAGGAGAGGTTTGGATAACAACCATACCGTCTTCTTGAAGACCCAGAGTTTTTTCTGTGTACAGAATTGCTCTGATATCAGTAATATCTGCCATGATTAAGCCTCTCCCACTAAAGTTTCAAGGACTGCTTTTTCAATCATTACCGAGCGGAATGCTGCCACGAGGTAGGCATTTAGCTCATTTGGCTCGATGACATAGCAGTTTTTAAGGTTACGAAATGCTAAAAATGTATTTTCATCCATCAATTCTTTGACGATAAGAACATCGCGCACCCCAAGTTTATTGACAATAGCGGCTGCTTCTTTGGTTTTACCCGATTCAATCGCTACGGTATCTACGATAAACAATGCGTCTTTGGCTGCTTTTTCATGCAAAGCAAACTCAAGGGCTAGACGTTTTTGTTTTTTATTTACTTTTTGGATGTAGTTACGGTTGGTGCTAGGACCAAACGTAACGCCACCGCCAACCCATACAGGGCTTCGTGAGCTACCTGCACGTGCGCCACCACGGCCTTTTTGATTCCATGGTTTTTTACCACCACCACTTACTTCGCTACGTGTTTTTGCACTTGCTGTGTTAGCGCGCGCTGCTGCCATGTAGGATTTAGAATAAAGGTAAAGGTTATGGGCATTGATTTGCTCGTATCGCTCTGGAAGAGCGATTTTGGAAGCGTGCTCCCATTTTTCATTTAATACGATTGCTTGACTCATTTTACGATCCTTATCCGCCCCATAGCGCCATTAAATCCAGGAGTGGATCCCTTTAGCACGAGTACGCCATTTTCTGCATCGAATGAAACAACTTCGTTTTGAACGGTTGTTTTTGCATTGCCCATGTGTCCTGGCATTTTTCTACCCTTCATGACTCTACCTGGCCATTCGCAGTTACCAATAGAACCACCGTGTCGGTGAAAACGGCTACCATGGCTTGCAGGACCACCTGCCATGCCGTGACGCTTGATAACACCTGCAAAGCCACGACCTTTACTGTTGAGGCTTACTTTTAATGTTTTTGCTTCTTGTAGTGGAGCAACGTCCAAATCACCCGCTTCTTTTGCGTTGACTTCTAAGGTTGCAAAACGGTTGTATTCTGCGGAGAGGTTATACTTTTTTTGTTGACCAGCGATTGCTTTGTTCATTTTCTTGCCATCGCTATAGGCAACAAGTGCTGTATTGTTTTCACCTACCTCGCACACCTTCGCTTCTAGCACTTTTAGTAGGGTCACAGGTACGCTTGGCACGCTAATGGTTCTACTCATTCCGATTTTTTCTACGATATATTCCATCATCACTTCCTTACTTACCCATAGCTCGTACTTCGACGTTCACTTCAGGAGCGAGGTCAAGTTTCATCAGCGAATCAACTGTGTCAGAGGTTGCAGAGACAATGTCAATCATCCGAGCGTGGATGCGCATTTCAAATTGTTCTCGTGAGTCTTTGTTGACGTGAGGAGATTTAAGCACGGTATAACGCTTAATCTTAGTAGGCATCGGAACGGGGCCACGAATTTCTGCGCCTGTTCGCTTAACAGCTTCTACGATAGCTGCAACTGATCGATCTAAAACTCGGTGGTCATAAGCTTTCAGCTTAAGTCGAATTTTTTCCATAATTTACCCTTAAAAAAGAACATGTCGCTCGTAAGTCGACCCTAAAAAGGACTGAGATTTTACTGAAAGATGACCTCGAAGTCAAGGATATAGGCACTTTTAGGGAATAAAGTGGCTAATCTTTTCCTTTTTGCAAGGAAAAGATTACTTTTTGAGAAGACATTATTGCGCTTGTGCTGTGTGTTTGCGTTGGCGTTTATTAGCAGGAGAGGGCTGAGTTTTGAAAACATTACTTTCTGGGGTATTTTCTCTTAGAAATTTAGGGAGCTTACGCCCAGGAACGGCCATAATGTCTTCTATAATAAGCCCCTTTACAAAGCTTTCATCTTCGTGCATCTGGGTGATTAAATAGGTAAAAATTAGCCAAGAAAGCCTGTCTAAAGAGATTTGCCATGTGGATTCTGTTTGGCTATAAATCCATCCGCTAAAAGCCCCAAACCCCGCATAAACTTTTCCGTTACGCCATAATTTTGGAGCAGTTTTTTTGAAATTACCGCTGTTGTAGACCAAATCCCAAAACCGTGCAAACCGCTTCATGCGTTGCATAGCAGCAAAAGGAACATCTTGTGTTTGCAACACCTCATAAGGTGGCGTGTCGGCGTAGACCATTCCCTGCTCTTCATCGTGACGCGAAAGGGTGGTACCCGAGAGTTTTTTGAGCATCCCAATTTGAATTTCACACTGGGTTAGGGACTGAAGCATATCAAGGTTGCGCCCAAAATTGCCCAAATCCTCTCCAGGCAATCCCACAATCAAATCTACATGTAAATGCGCATGGGTGTGCTCTTGTAAAAAAGCGAGGTTTTGGGCAATTTTTGGGATGTTAAGCTTTCGGTGAATTCCTTTGGCGATGTCAGGATTGAGGGTTTGGATTCCGATCTCTAGTTGCAGCGAAGCAGGAGCAAACCTTGCAATGCGTTCTTTGAGCGCCTCGGGAAATCGTTCAGGAATCACCTCAAAATGGACAAAATACTCCCCCTCTTTTGCTAAGAAAAAATCCAACAACCGGGTCGCAGTAGCAATGCTCAGATTAAAGGTGCGATCGATGAATTTAAAATTTCGTACTCCCCGTTTCCACAGGGTTTCAAGGGCATCAAGAAAGAGTGGCAAGGGAATTTCGCGCACTTTTTTGTCTAACGATGAGAGGCAAAACTCGCACGAAAAAGGGCACCCGCGGCTAGCTTCCACGTAGCAGGTGCGATGGGCAATGTCATGGTCGGTGTAAAAAGCATAGGGCAAGATGAGGGTTTTCATGTCCACAGGGGACGCGCTAATGCGGTGTTGCGGCGGCTCGGACGTGGTTAAAAGTTGCGTTACAAGATTGTAAAATGCCACCTCTCCTTCTCCTTGGATAATCACATCTGCTTTGCCAAAATCCACGCGATGGGGAAGATGACTGGCTTCTGGCCCACCTAAAACCACCCAGATTTGTGGGGCGATTTTTTTGATAATTTCCACCAATTCACGCACTTCGTTGGCATTCCAAATATACGCGCTAATGCCCACAATCTTGGGATTGCATGCCAAGATTGCCTCGGCGGCTTCGGCCACGTTTGTGTTGATCACAAATTCAAGGAGGCGTGCTTTGGGTTGCCACTCTTTGAGGTTGGCAAGCAAATAGCGCAACCCCAAAGCGGTGTGGGCATAACGGGCATTAAAGGTGGTTAAGACAATATCGTGCATCGGTTTTTCTTTACATGTAAGGTTTTGAGACAACATTATACTTCATTTTTTTACCATCGGTTTGGTATACTTTTTGGGTTACTCATGTAAGGAATTCCCGTGAAAGCTCTTGAAACGTTGTACGAAAAACCCCCTATATTTCACCATTTTCATGACCGAAAAGTGCGCGTTGAAACCCCAAACACTCTTGTCGTTGGCCCTAAAGGCGCAGGAAAAACAGCTCTGCTATTAGATTACCTCTCCACCCTTCCTCCTAAATCTTTTCTTTACCTGAGCCTTCATGATGTGCGCCTTGACCCAAGAGAGCTAGGGGACGCGCTAGAAACGTTTTGCAAAACCACCCCGCTTACCCTTTTAGTCATCGACGATTACACGCCCGCACTGGCCCTTCCCCAGGACATTCCTCTTCTTCTTAGCTCCACCGATACTGCTTTACATGTAGAAGGATTTACCCGCATGCTTGTGGATGCCTTGGATTTTGAAGAGTTTATGGCCTTTAGTAAAGGAGCGGCTTCAAGCGAACATCTTTTTAACCTCTACGCCAATCACGGCAGATCGCCTGCCCATGTGGCACTAGGTGAAACCGAACTTGCCAAAGCCCTGCAGACTTCGTTGTTATTAGATTTGTACGACCCTCTTTTAATCACCCTGTTTCGCCACATGGCACTCTCGCAATCGCGCCCGCTCTCTTTGCACCACCTCTACCAATCCCTCAAACCCCATGTAAAGCTCTCTAAAGACAGTCTCTATAGCGCAGCAGCGCTGTTTGAACGCAAAGGGTTGTTGCATTTTGTCTCCAAATTTGACGCACCCAAAACGCCCAAAAAAGTCTACCTCAATGACTTTGCCCTCAAAAATGCCCTCACTTTTGAAAAAGATTTTTTACGGCGTTTTGAAAACATTGTCTTTTGTGAACTGCTCAAAAAACACACGACCATTTACTACACCCCAGTAGTGGATTTTTACTTGCCTTTAGCCCAAGAAGCGCTGGTGTGCATTCCTTTTTTGCCACCAGAACTTATCTTGCGTCGCTTTGGGGGAATGGTCGAACATTTGCGCGGTCTTGGCATTAAGCGCCTCAGTGTTTTAAGTGTTGGCAATGAAGGCAGTGGCGAAAAAGAGGGAATCGTGTGCGAGATTATTCCGTTTTGGGAGTGGGCACTTCAGTGCTAAACATGCTTTACATGTAAAGATTTTGTGTAAAATTAGGATAAAGGAAACAGATGTTATGTGGCATAGATGAAGCTGGACGAGGATGCCTTGCGGGGCCTTTAGTGGTCGCGGGATGTGTCTTAAATACTCCTATTGAAGGGCTCGCAGATTCTAAGGCCCTAAGCCCCAAGCGCCGTGACATCCTCTTTGCCCAAATTACCAAAAGTGCGTCTTTTAGAATTGTGTGGTTTTCCCACACCAAAGTAGACACCTTAGGCCTTAGTACCTGTTTACACTACGCCCTAAGCCGCATCAAAGCCCATTTTAACACGCACGACATCCTCATGGATGGCAATTGCACTTTTGGGGTAGAGGGGATTCAAACCCTCGTTAAAGCCGATGCAAGTATCCCCGAAGTAAGTGCGGCTAGCATCTTGGCTAAAGTTGCAAGAGACCGCTACATGCTACGAATGCACACGCGCTTTCCGCAGTACGGCTTTGATAAACACAAAGGTTACGGTTCGGCACACCACATGGAGCGCATTCAATCTTTAGGGCCAAGCCCTTTGCAACGTCACAGCTTTAAAATCAAGTCGCTCAGGCAGCCTTCGTTTTCATTTTAGATACACCTTCAAGGCAGAGCCCTGAAGGCTACGCTAACGCTGAGTTTTCCTCGGCGGAAGGCCCACGCACTCTTAGTACTTGCTTTTTTTCAAGGGCTGATTTGAAAAAGGGTAACCTTTTTCTATCAGTAGGCCTTAAGGCATTATGAGTAAAATTCCTAGATAATAAAATTTATTAGTAAGGAGGGTTTATGAGCAAGCAGTTAACCACCACCGCAGGCAATCCCATTGCCGACAACCAAAACAGCCAAAGTGCAGGGGCGAGAGGGCCTCTTTTGATGCAAGATTATCAGCTCATCGAAAAGCTTGCCCACCAAAACCGTGAACGCATCCCCGAGCGCGTGGTGCATGCCAAGGGCAGTGGTGCTTACGGCGTGTTAGAAATCACCGAAGATATTTCCCGCTACACCAAAGCCACCGTCTTCCAAAAAGGTGAAAAAACCCGCATGTTGTTGCGCTTTTCTACCGTAGCAGGCGAGCGCGGTGCGGCAGATGCTGAGCGCGATGTACGCGGCTTTGCCATGAAGTTTTACACCCGTGAGGGCAATTGGGACTTAGTAGGCAACAACACGCCGGTGTTTTTCATTCGCGATGCGTACAAGTTTCCCGATTTCATCCATACCCAAAAGCGCCATCCCCATTCCAACATGCGCTCCAACACCGCCATGTGGGATTTTTGGTCTTTGAGTCCAGAATCCATCCACCAAGTCACCATCTTGATGTCTGACCGCGGACTTCCTAAAAGTTATCGTCACATCAACGGCTACGGCTCCCATACCTACAGCCTCATCAGCGCCAACAACGAGCGTTTTTGGGTGAAATTTCACTTTAAAACCCGCCAAGGTATCCAAACCCTCACTAACCGCGAAGCCGAAGCCATTGTCGCTAAAGACCGTGAGAGCAACCAGCGCGACTTGTTTGAGTCTATCGAAAAAGGCGATTTTCCCCAGTGGGATTTCCAAATCCAAATCATGACCGAAGAACAAGCCAAGCATGCGGCCTTTAACCCGTTTGATTTGACAAAAGTGTGGCCACATGGAGAGTATCCCATCATCCCCGTGGGCGTACTTACTCTTAATGAAAACCCAAAAAACTACTTCAATGAGGTAGAGCAAGCCTCTTTCTCACCCTCAAACGTGGTGCCAGGCATCAGTTTTTCACCTGACAAAATGCTCCAAGCACGGATTTTTTCCTATCCTGACGCGCACCGCTACCGCGTAGGCACGCACTACGAAATGCTTCCTGTTAATCGCCCCATTGTGGAGGTTAACACCTATAACGCCGATGGCTCGATGAACTTTAGCGCAGGCATTAGTGGGGATGCATATTATGAACCCAACAGTTTTGATGGGCCCAAAGAAAACGCCGCCTTTGCCGAACCACCATTGGCTCTTGAAGGAGACGCAGACCGCTACGACCACCGTGATGGCAATGACGATTTTTCCCAAGCCAGAGCGCTGTTTAATCTCATGAACGAAAGCCAAAAAGCCCAGCTTTTTAGCAATATTGCCGAAGCGATGGATGGGGTTCCAGCAGAAATTGTCGCGCGACAGATGAAGATTTTTGAGCATGTTTCGCCTGATTACGCCAAGGGCGTACAAACAGCACTAGGAAAATAATATGCACGTTACACCCGAAGAAGAAGCACGCTACGAAGAGCTCCAACATATGGCGCTGGATTTTGCCAGAGGAGGACATACGGTGGCGCTCATGGCAATGGTGGGTGCGGGCATGAGTGTAAACTTATGTGATGCCAAAGGCAACACGCTGTTGATGCTTAGCGCTTACCATAACCATCTCAAAACGGCGCAGGCTTTGTTGCTTCAGGGTGCCAATGTAGACCAAAAAAACGACCGGGGACAAACCCCGCTTGCAGGGGTGTGCTTCAAGGGCTACGACGCCATGGCAAAACTCTTGTTAGAACATGGGGCAAACCCTTATGAAAACAACGGTTTGGGTGCCACGCCCGTCACCTTTGCCCTTCTTTTTGGGCGCAGAGAACTGGCCCAAACCCTCATCAGACACGGGGGCAAAAAGCCCTCGGTCTTTGAACGTTTTCTCTTGGGATTTGGACGGTGGTTTTCTTCTAAAAAATCTTCCGCTTAACTTCACGAAAAAATCCTTACATGTAGACCTTTTTTGAGTAAATTAGCCCCTTTTAAAGCCCTTGATTTAGGGATTTAAAAGGAATCTACTGCAAATGACATTTTTTGGAGTACAATTCCAAAAAATCACCCCCCCAGGAGACCCCTCGTGCCAACCTTTAGTGTTCGCGGACACAAGCTTAAACACTTTGACATGAAAGCCAAAAGCCTGATGGAAAACCACCTTCAAGAGCTGGACATTAACATCAGCGACTACACCTTTGCAGCCAATTACATTTGGCTTTCCAATGTAAGCGGTTTTTACACCATCATCAACGACTCTTTTTGCCTTTTTGCCATGACGGGCAGCGAACTTTCCATGCTCTTGCCGCCCCTTGGAAAGAAAGAGAATTTTTACGATGCCGTCATGGAATGCTTTGCCATCATGAATGAAAACAACGCCTCACGCTACTACGCGCGCATCGACTACGTGGCGGAAAAGATGCTTGAAACCTTCGTCAATGACCTTGAAGAAGGGACTATCATCTACGAAGTGTTGCAGGACTTTCTCGTGGAGCGCAAATTGGTAGACTACCTGTACAAAAGCGACGACCTCATCGAACTCAAAGGCAACGCGTACCACACCAAACGCAACGAGATTAACAAATTTAAAAAAGCCTATCCCAACTTTCGTGTCGCCCTTTTAGACCCCGAAGAACATGCCAAACCCATCATGCTCCTCTTTCACAAATGGGTGGGCGACCGCATCCGCTATATGCCCAAAGAAGAAGCGGAGCTGTTTTTGGAGGGCATTTACCAAGAACAACACGCCGTCAAACGGATGCTTAGCCATTTTAACGAGCTTGGTCTCATTGGGATTGTGCTGTATATTGATGAAGAGGTCAAAGGCTTTACGGTAGGGGAACGCATCAACCACGAAACCGCCAGCGTCATCATCGAAAAAACCGACTTTGAGATTTTGGGTTGTGCACAGTTTGTCTTCCGTGAGTTTTCTAAGATTTTAAAAGACACCTACGGGTCACTCTACATCAACGTGGGCGATGACATGGGTTTTGAAAACCTCAAAAAAGTGAAGATGAGCTACCGACCCGACCGCCTCATCCCCAAGTACACCATCTACCAAAAATGATTTGCAAACACGCGCGCGGGGAAGAGTTGCATGCCTTGCTGGAGATTGAAAACGCGTGTTTTGGCGAAAAAGACAGCCCTTTAACCAAGCGCACCATGGGCTATCATCTGAGGCGCGGGCGCATCATAGGGGCGTACGAAGGGGGGGAACTACGCGGCTACATCCTCGTCTTCCCCCGTAAAATCCCGCGCGTTTATTCTCTTGCGGTTCACCCCAGTGCGCGCGGGCAGGGCATCGCCCAAATGCTCCTCCAACACGCCTTACATGTAAACGCCCGTTTGCGCCTTGAAGTACGCGCAGACAACCTTGGCGCTATCGCGCTATATGAAAAATTGGGCTTTACATGTAAAGGGCTAAAAAAGGCGTTTTACCCTGATGGGTGCGATGCAAAGGTGTACGTTAGCCCCTAATCCTTGTTGCAGTTGGAACGCTTTTGCAACACTCCTTTTGTTATAATCTTTTAACCGATTTTAACAAAAGGGAAACAATGGGGCGCATGGTGGGGATGTGGGTTGTTGCTATTGCTTGTTTATGGGCCAAGCCCTTTGTCTTGCCTGAAACGTTTGATGCACACTCTCTCATGCCCCACACCCATTACCTGCTTACCCAAGAGACCGACCACACACCCCAAGAAGTCCTCAACCAATCCTCTTGGCAAGAAGCCCCGCATACCATCCTTTCCTTTGGCTTTGATGAGCGGTCCCATTTGTGGCTCAAAGCAAGCCTTGAAAACCCCCACGAAGAATCCCGCACCTTTGCTGTGCAATTTTTTCCACGCATCAACGAACACATTGCATTGTTTCAATGCGCCACCACTTGCCAACCGCTCTCCCTAAAAGCACCCCATTTTTACCTCCAGCCTACCTATGAAATCACCCTAGCACCACAGACACACGTCATCCTTTTGGCACACACATACTCTTTTGGAACCGCCCTCAAGGCAAAATGGCATCTTTTCTCCCTTGAGCAGGCACGCTACGACATGCTCGTTGATGCCGTAGTCCTAGCACTCTTTTTTGGCGCCATGGGAGCGTTGTTGCTCTACAACGGGTTTTTGTTTGTGTTTTTAAAGGACATTACTTACGGGTGGTACGTGTGTTATCTGGCCGCCATCAGCTTTCACCACATGATGTATACGGGTGTGGGCTACATGCTTTTTCCGCCGTGGTTTATGGACATGGTGCGCGATGCTAGCGGTTTGGTGTTCACGCTTTTCACGTTTTTTATGATGCTTTTTACGGGAGCGTATTTTAAAACGCACCGGCACTATCCGCGCTTTCACCGTTGGCTCAGCCTGCGGTACGTGCTTGTGGGTGGCGCGCTCTTGGGAAGCTTTTTTCCTGTCCTCTTTCAACCACTTTTAGCCCTTAACGCGGTGCTTGTCTTTTCCCTTTTGGGATTTGGGTACTACTTGTTAGCCAAGCGCAACCCTCTAGCACCCTATTTTGCCGCGGGCTGGAGCGTACTTATTGTGTCGCTTCTTTTGATGGCCTTTTTAAACCTTGGCACCTCAACCTTGTATGATACCCTCCCTTACATTGCAGAAGCAGGCATCGTCTTTGAGGCATTACTGTTTTCTTTTGCCCTTGCGAGCCGTTTGCGCCTTTTGCAAAGGGCCAAAGAAGAGAGCGATCGCGCACTCTTGGCCCTCAAAGAAGAACAAAAAGCCCTCTTGCAATCCACTGTTGAAGAAAAAACTGCCAGTCTTAAAGAAGCCCTTGAACACAAAGAAGTTTTACTCAAAGAGCTAAACCATCGGGTAAAAAACAACTTGCAAATGATTGTTTCCCTTTTAAATCTTCAACTTCCCCGCGCCCAAAGTACAGAGGCAATTTCCATGCTTGAAGAGGCCCTAGGACGCGTGCGCACCATTAGCACTCTTCATGAAATCCTCAACCGCGAATCCCCCCAAGAAACACTGGAAATCGCTACGTATTTTTCAGCGCTGGCTTCCCATGTTCAAGCCCTCTATGACCCTGAACAAAAAACCCATTTAACCCTTACATGTAAAGGAGTATTGCCCATTAAAGACCTCATCTACTGTGGGTTAATTCTCAACGAACTCCTTAGCAACGCCTACCGCCATGCACGCGCTAAAGACCCTTTACGCATTGCCGTTGAAGCTGTTGCTTCGCCACAGGGCGCCTCTATCGTGGTTTCTGATTCTGGCGACCTGTTTTTGACGGAAAAAGAGACAAAGGGGCTAGGGCTCACCCTTGTGCAAACACTCGCGCGCCAACAGCTTGGCGGAACACTTACCCACTCCACCCAACAAGGATGCACATGGACACTCTCCTTCGCGCCAAGCACACCCCCATCCTCGTCGTAGAAGATGAGTCCATCGTGGCGATGGACATTCTGCTCACCCTAGAATCCGCGGGGTTTTCACAGTGCACAAGTGCTAAAAATCCCAAAGAAGCCTACCACTACGCCAAAAAACAGCCGCCCACCGTGCTCATTTGTGACATCAACCTTGGTGAAGAGGAAAACGGTATCGATGTGGCCAAAACCTTGCACACGCACTTTGGGTGCGCCGTTGTTTTTCTCACCGCCTACAACGACACCAAAACCCTTGAAGAGGTGGCCCGCATTCCCTTTGCCCAGTACCTTTGCAAACCCTACGCACCCATCGCCTTGCTTTCCATGGTCAAACTTGCCTTGTTGCGCCACACCCAAACGGTACTACACTTTGGCGAGCATACGTATAATCCTTTTACCCAAACCCTCAGCTACTGCGAAAAACCCCTTGCCCTTACCCACAACGAAACCCTCTTGTTTCACCTGTTGGCCCTCAAAGAAGGAGCGGTGCTTAGCGAAGCGGAGCTTGATAACACCCTTTGGCCTTTCAAAGCTGTTTCCCAAACCACCAAACGCACCCTCATCCACCGTTTGCGTCAAAAAATAGCCCCTTTAAAAATCGTCAAAGTCTCCAACCTCGGCTACCGCTTAACCTAAACTCGTCCATTTGGAACGCTTTTGGAACAAAATTTTTCTACTATATAAACACAGAAACGAAACACAAAATACATTAATGCTTTACATGTAAACCACAAAAAGGAGTTCGTATGGGACATGTTGTATCAAAATTATGCTTAGCACTGTGCGTTTTTGGCGCGAGTGCACAGGCTGGGGGAGTTGGGAAGGATGGTTTTTACCTTGGGGCAATTTTAGGTGTCAATAGTCCCACGGTACAATCTACCGTCACAGACACAGGCGGGCTAGACACCTTTTCCACTGACATCAACAAAGCAGGGCTGATGTTTGGGCTTCATGGGGGCTGGAGGATGCATGTCGAGGGGGGATTTCATGGGGTGGAAGCTTCCTATAAAGACTCTACCGCCAAAGGCACTTACAACATGGGTTCTTTAGGGGGCGGATTCAAAACCAACGCCTCTTTTGACCTTTCCTACAAAGGTGGCTACGCCATCGCACCGGAAACCTACGTCACAGGGCGCTTAGGGTACGGTTGGCTCAGGGCTAGTCATCAGGTTTTTGGTAGCTCTTTTGTGGACAACGGTTCGTTTAACCACACCCTTGGGTATGTCTTAGCGGGTCTTGGCGTGGAACATTACCTTAGCAAATCCCTCTCTCTTAGTGGCGAATACCTTTACCGCCACGCTACCGAAGATGCCAAAAAGCGTCACATGTACACCAACAACAGTGGCGACTACACCGACATCAAAGGCGAATACTCTGACCACTCTTTTGTGGTTGCCATTAATTACTTCTTTTAATTTTTTGTAACAAGAGGGGCTTTTCCTTCTTGTTACATGTACACCTTTTTCACCTGCGCCAAGGTGCTTCCCATATTCAGCAGTAGCATGTCCGCTACCACCAATACCGCCATGGCTTCAGCGACGACGCTTCCGCGCACGGCGATGCACGGGTCGTGGCGGCCTTTGAGGTTACATGTAACGCTATTTCCGTGGATGTCTTGGGTAGGTTGGGCATGAAAGATGGAGGGCGTGGGTTTAAAATGGACACGCAGTTCTATGGGCGCACCTGAGCTAATGCCACCTAAAATGCCTCCTGCGTGGTTACTTAAAAAACCGTTTGCGCTCATGAGGTCGTTGTTTTGGCTGCCCCTTCCATAATTGCAACAATTCGTTTTCTTCTTCTGTCAATAAATCTTCATCTAAGCTTTCAATATAGGTTTCGATTTCTTTCAAGTCAATCATTAATTTACAAAATTCCTTAGAATTTGAAATCGATTCCTTATACATTCCTCCTTTTACAATAGCAAAAAAAGTTTCCTTATCCTTGAAAATAAGTTTCTTGAATTCTTCTTTTATTTGGTCTAATTTTTCCTGAAATTCTTCTCTATTTACAAGAACTGAGCGAAAAATTTCCTCCTCTTTTAAAAACGCCCAAAAATCCAACAATGCCAATTTTTCTTTCAAATATTGATGTACACGCTGTTTCGCTTCTTCTTCATATCCTTCCATTATCACAAAGATATCCATTTTTACCCATAATGGGGTTGCACTCTTTACATTGTCAGTGAAAAAGGCAACCATGAATTCTTCATTATTCATATTACTAAGCATCTTCTTTGAGAAGTGCAAAAATAACGAGTCTAAGGGTGTTTCAATGGTTGAATCTTTGTTTTTCACTCTAAAATATTCATGCATTTTTATGGCATTGTAAAAAGTATTTTTCTGCTCTTCTTTTTTGGAATGTATTAAGGTAATCTTATTTGCCATTTCAATAAAAAACGCACCTTTTTTTGCCTCATATAGGTGTAAAAATGCTTGCTTAAACACCTCGAAATCGTCACCCTGAAAAAGCTTTTCGGTTTCCCTAAATTCACCATACGATAGCTTGTCATCTGAAACAGAAAAAGCAAAATAGTTTTCAAAATAATAGGGGTCAGCAAGGTATTTATCTCCATGGTCTTTGTTTGAAAAGCCTTGACCATACGCAAACTCACTGCTATCCAGCATAGGGAAAAGTAAATTTAAAACATTACCAAAAACAAGATGCCTTTGGGTCATTGTTTCAAACTCTTTTTTTATTTTATCTTTGTCCAAAAGGTTCCAACTTGGACTAACAACACATTGGCTAAAGTCATCCCTAATCTCACTGTAAAGCCGATTGTTTTTTATTTTTAGAAGCGATAGAAGAAAAAAATCTGTAAAATTCACATCTTGAGCAATGATAGGATACTCAAAAGAGAGAGTACCTTCAAGAAGATAGACATCTCGCATCGTAAGAATATACTTCGGTACAATATCACGAATTACATGTTCCCATTTATATTTATCAAAAAATACTTTGCGTCTGTCTTCTTTAACTCTCGCAAGAATTGCATCCAACTTTTCATGCAACACTCCATGCAATGTCACATTATGAGGTTTTGGCACACAAAGAGGGTATTGGACGATTTTCTCAAGGTATTTTTCGCCTGATTCTTTTTTAAATGTCTCCAAAGAACGGGCAACAATCTCTTTGTCATACAATAGAAGGTAAATCACATTGTCAAAATCAGCTATACCCTTAACCAGCCTAAAAATAAACTCTGTTTCTTTATCGGTAAGCCTGTCGATGTCATCGATAATAATGACAATCTTTCTCTTCAGCCCCTGAAGGTATCCATTGATGCTTTTCTTGATGGCTTCAAGGCTTTGGGTTTTTGAAGGGCTTGATTTGGGTTTTAACTTCCACGTTGCGCTTAGCATCCCTGTTGAAACGCTTACATTTTCAGGTGCAATGACAGAAACAAGGGTCTTGATGTCTTTTTTGATTTGCTCATTCCATTTTACATCAAAGGAAGTGCGAGATAAAACTGTAATAAGTTCATCAAAAAAGAGCTTAACCACTTGGTGCAAATCCGCCACAAGCCAAGGATTAAAACGCATCACCTCAACCTCTTCTTGAATCTCATTTTCTATGAGGTTAACCAGCGAGGTCTTGCCACTACCCCATTTTCCCTCAATGGAAATCACAAAAGCTTCTTGCTGTTCGTAGTTCAAAATTCCCTGTGCAACTCTTTTGGCAAAAGAGCTAAAACCAAGCCTATCCTCATCATGTGCATTAATAGGAAAGCTTGAATTTTTCATTTACATGTAAAGCTTTTTGACTTGCTCTATGGTGCTTCCCATATTCAGCAGTAGCATGTCCGCTACCACCAATACCGCCATGGCTTCAGCGACGACGCTTCCGCGCACGGCGATGCACGGGTCGTGGCGGCCTTTGAGGTTACATGTAACGCTATTTCCGTGGATGTCTTGGGTAGGTTGGGCATGAAAGATGGAGGGCGTGGGTTTAAAATGGACACGCAGTTCTATGGGCGCACCTGAGCTAATGCCACCTAAAATGCCTCCTGCGTGGTTACTTAAAAAACCGTTTGCGCTCATGAGGTCGTTGTTTTGGCTGCCCTTAAGGCGCGCGGCGTTGATGCCCTCGCCTATTTCTACAGCTTTGACGCCGTTGATGCCCATCATCGCTTCGGCTAGCCTGGCATCCAGCTTATCATACAGCGGTTCACCCAGTCCCGCGGGCGCACCAACAATACGCACCAACGCGCTTCCACCCACCGAATCGTGGCTATTTTTAGCCGCTAAAATGGTCGCTTTTTGAGCTTCTTCGCACGTAGGGTCAAGAGCAAAAATCTCGCTTGCCTTGGCATGTTCAAAGTCCACGGTCTCGCCCAACACTTCACCGATAGCGCAAATCCCGCTTTGCACGCGGATATTTAGCGCTTCAAGCAAAGCCTCAACCACGCCAGCGGCCGCCACACGCGCAGCGGTTTCTCTGGCACTACTGCGTCCACCGCCTCGGTAATCGCGGAGGCCGTATTTTTTCCAGTAAGTTAAGTCTGCGTGACCGGGGCGAAAAAGCTCTTTTACCGCGCCATAATCGCTGGATTTTTGGTTTTCATTGGGGATAAACAGTGCGATGGGCGTACCCGTGGTCAAGTCTTCAAACACCCCGCTAAGGACTTGGACTGTGTCACTCTCCTTGCGTGCCGTAGCGTAGGGGGTTTTACCCGGACGTCTGCGCTCAAGCCAGGCTTGAATGTTCTTTACATGTAAAGGCACACCCGCAGGCATTCCCTCAATCACACAACCAATCCCTGCTCCGTGGGACTCCCCAAAGGTGCTCACACACAGGCGCTTTCCAAAATGATTCACCCATTCTCCTTTGATAAAACCTCTAACGCCAAACGTGCGGCTTCTTGCTGAGCCTCTTTTTTGCTTTTGCCTCTGGCACATGAAAGGGTACGCTCATGGACTTTGGCCGCCACTTCAAACTCTTTTTTGTGGTCTGGACCAAAAGAGCGCAACAGCACATACTCTGGTGTCACCCCAAAGCGGGCTTGGGTGAGCTCTTGAAGGGTGGTTTTATAGTCTTTAAAGATGCTGTCCATGTCGATTTTAGGGTACACGTCTTCCAATAACCGCTCTACAAACTCCCGCGTCCACTCCAATCCAGCCTCCAGATAAACTGCGCCCATCACTGCCTCAAACGCATTGGAAAGCAAAGAAGCTTTGATACGTCCTTTGTTGTTCTCTTCTGCCAAAGAGATAAAAATAAAATCTCCAAGCCCCAAATGTTGGGCAAGCATTTCAAAACCTTTTTCACTCACTAGCGACGCGCGCATTTTTGACAAATCCCCCTCAGGGACATTCAAAAAAGAGCGAAACAGATACTCTCCTACAATCAAATCCAGCACCGCATCGCCCAAAAATTCTAAGCGTTCGTTGTTGTATGATTTTTTGTAGCTCTTGTGTGTGAGTGCCTCGATTATCAGGTTTTTATCCCGAAACTGATAACCCAGACGCTCTTCTAGTGCTCTAATGGCTTGCTTTTCCATGGTTCACCCCAATAGTTTTGCTTTAGTGGCTTCTTCTTTGGCGATCACATCGCACCGCTCATTTTCCTCGTGCCCATCGTGTCCGCGCACCCACGTTGCTTTCACGTGATGGGGTTTTGAAACCTCAAGATACGCTTGCCACAAGTCTACGTTTTTGACATTTTTGAAGTTCTTTTTTACCCAGTTTTCCAACCAGCCATTAATGGCATTGACCACGTAACTTGAATCGCTAATAATGCTTACCATGCAAGGTTCTTTTAGCGCGCGAAGTCCCTCAATCACCCCTCTAAGCTCCATGCGATTGTTGGTCGTGTGTGCTTCGTGTCCGCGTACGATTCTTTCCACATCCCCATAGCGCAAAATCGTCCCAAATCCCCCAGGGCCTGGGTTGCCAAGAGCAGAACCATCACTAAAAAGGGAGATGTGTTTCAAGGCGTTCTTTCGTAATAATAGGTTCAATGTTCACACTTCCAAGGGCATGGCAACTGGGACAGCGGTAAAAATGCACCGGGAAGGTCTGCTTGCACGCATCGCAAAAATAGCTAAAGCTAAGCCCCGCGTTTTTGTAGCCGGCTTCTTGAAGTTTACCCAACACTTCCAGCTCAAACACTTCGCACGCATCGCTTGTGATGGCATAACCTCTGGCTTTAAAAACCGCTCTTGCAAGGGGGGCTGTAACTGCTTCGGGGCGCACCAAATAAGGGTCAAGGTACCACAACAAATCTACAATCTTCATTACTTCAAACGTACCAACTTCTTCCCAGTCTATAGGCAAATCGTATTTGAGCCAAAACTCAAACACCATGCGTTGGGCAAGAGCAAATTTTTCTTTGAGTTCACGTAAAGCAGCCAATTTGACCTCATTAGTCAGGCTCTTGTCTGCCAAAATACCCTTTGCCTTAACGTATGCTTTTTGGGCTTCCACGTCCGCGCCCATCTCTTCAAGGGCATCAAGCGCCTCTAAAGACCGGTCAAATTCTTTAAGTTTTTCATAGCTTACCGTGAGGTACTTAAGGGCTGTTTTGTTACGCGGATACAGGCGCAAGGCTTCTAAAAACACTTCCGAAGCGCGGCGCAAAAACCCCGCTTTAAAATAGGTCGTGCCAAGTTCGGTGAGAATGTACTGCTTTTCTTCGCGGTTTTTGACCCGCTTTAGGGCTAGCAAATAAACGCCGATAGCCTTTTCAAAATCCCCACTTTTAGTGTAAGAATGTGCCAAAAGTCCCAAGGATTCTGTAGGCACAGCAAAATCTTCAAGGAGTTTTTTGTAGCCGTCTTCGTCGGTAGTAATCTCAAAGCGCTTGATAAATTGTTCGATGCTTTGTTTTTCTTCTTTGGATTTAAACACACCCCACCAGTAGTTCACAAAGGCGATGATAAAGACGAACGTAAACAGCAGAATAATCCCAAACATCGGATCGCGGTACTCAATAAAAAACGGTTCCAAGAGCTACCCTTCGCGTGAATTGGGCTAGATTATAGCTAAGATTGAGTACAATTGCGCTTATGATAGACGAACAATCCATTCAAACCCTCAAACAACGCCTTGACGTCATAGAAGTCGTGGGACACTACCTTGAGCTCAAAAAATCAGGCGCCGCTTTTAAGTGCTTGTGCCCGTTTCATGATGATTCAAGCCCAAGCTTACATGTAAGCCCTTCTAAACAAATCTACCATTGCTTTGCCTGTGGCGCTGGGGGCGATGCCATTAAGTTCGTCATGGAATACGAAAAACTCACCTACCCCGAAGCCATCGAAAAGCTCGCAAGCATCTACAATTTCTCCCTCACCTACACCAATAAAATGGGCGAAAAGCGAGAAGAAAAAAAGGTGCTCGAAGCCCTCAACCTCTACTATCAACAATGCCTCGAAAAAGAGCCTGAAGCAAAAACTTACCTCCAAAAAAGAGGAATCTACGATGCCCTTGTTGAAAAATTTGAAATCGGCTACGCCCCGCCTTCGCACGCTACTCTTCGCTTTTTGCAAGAACATGGCTTCACAGTCAATGACGCCAAGGAAGTAGGTGCGGCAGACGTGGGTGAAAACGGCCGCCCTTATGCCAGATTTATGGAGCGCATCACCTTTCCCATCTACTCACCCAGTGGGAAAATCGTCGGTTTTGGGGGGCGCACCATCTCAGGCCACGTGGCCAAATACGTCAACTCGCCCCAAAGTAAGGTGTTTAACAAATCTTTTTTACTTTACGGCTACCACCTCGCCAAAGAACACATCCTCAAAGAAAAGCGCATCATCGTCACCGAAGGTTACCTTGATGTCATCATGCTCCATCAGGCGGGCTTTTCTACCGCCGTTGCCACTCTTGGCACCGCCCTTACCAGCGAGCATTTGCCTCTTCTTTCGCGCGGAAACCCCAGCGTAGTGCTTTCCTATGATGGGGATGAGGCGGGCATCGCTGCGGCGCTAAAGGCTTCGCGCCTTTTGAGCACCCACAACATCGCAGGGGGCGTGGTGATTTTCAAAGAAGGCCTAGACCCCGCGGACATGGTCCAACGGGGTGAGCAAGCCCTTTTGGCAAAGCTGTTTGATGCGCCTCAACCTTTTGTGGAATTTTGCCTTGAGCGGACTATCAAATCTTTTAACCTCAAAGACCCCCTCCAAAAACAGCGCGCCCTCGAAGAAGCGACGGCCTTTTTGAAAAGCTTACCCGCGGTGGTAGCAAACGCCTACCAAGGGATGCTTGCAGACATGCTCGGACTCAAAGAAAATCTCGTGCGTGTTCCTCAGCAAAAAAAAGCCACGAACGCGCCCCAAAAAAGGGTGTTTGAAGATGTGTTGGAACTGAGCATCATCAAGTCCATCTTGGCCG
Organism: Sulfurospirillum tamanense; assembly: GCF_016937535.1. Classification (NCBI taxonomy): domain Bacteria; kingdom Pseudomonadati; phylum Campylobacterota; class Epsilonproteobacteria; order Campylobacterales; family Sulfurospirillaceae; genus Sulfurospirillum; species Sulfurospirillum tamanense. The sequence goes on from NZ_JAFHKK010000001.1 coordinate 127,309, forward strand.
AACCTAGCCTCATTGACACGGTTCTTGACCTCGTGGATGCTTCTATGTTTAAGACTCACTACGAAGAGTTTCGCGCCCTTTTGGCAGGTCAGCTTGATCACCCCAGCTTGCGACGGATTCTTTTGTGGGAAGACATCAAACCCTACGCCCAAGAGGAGGAGTTTGTAGGGGCTTTGGTGCACTTTTTGGGGGCGTACTACCAAGAAGAATTAGAGCGGGTAAAGCGCGCAAACCATCTGGATTTTGCGACCAAAAGTTTTTTAATCCGCAAAATTCAGCACATTATGTTTAAACTTAAAAAGGGAGAACTTGTTCCGTATGAAAGCTTTAGCACTCTTTAGCGGTGGGCTTGATAGCATGCTAGCTATGAAGCTCATCACTGACCAAGGCATCGAGGTGATTGCCTTACATGTAAACATTGGATTTGGCCCAGGAGAGGCCAAACACGCCCTCATGCGCCAACGTGCCGAGCAAGCGGGTGCTACCCTTGAAGTCTACGACGCTCGCCAAGCCTATCTTGATGAAGTGCTTTTTACCCCAAAACACGGCTACGGCAAACACTTTAACCCGTGCATCGACTGCCATGGGTTTATGTTTCGTTTGGCGCGAAACCTTTTGCCTCATTACGGTGCGCAGTTTATCATCACGGGCGAAGTGGTGGGACAACGCCCCATGAGCCAACGCATGAAAGCCATCCACACGGTCACCGCCCTCGCGGGAGACGACGAAGGCTTGATTGTGCGCCCTTTGTGTGCCAAACTCATGGAAGAAACTTTGCCTGAAAAAGAGGGGTGGATTGACCGTTCGCGCTTGCTAGACATTAGCGGACGCAACCGCGAACGACAAATGGCACTGGCAAAATCCTACGGACTGCACGATTACGAAGCCCCCGCAGGAGGGTGCCTGCTCACCCATGCCCATTTTGCCAGTAAAATCAAAGACGTGGTGGCCCATGGGGAATTTGCCCTTGAAGACATCGTCTTGTTGCGTCACGGGCGACATTTGCGCTTGCCAGAAGGCGCTAAACTAGTGATTGGGCGCGACGAAGCAGACAACGAAGCATTGGAAAAGCTTAGCCACTCCAAGTACGATTTTATCGACCTTGGTGAACTGATTGGACCAACAGCCTTGCTTGAAAAGCACGCCAGTGCCACCGACTGCGAACTTGCCTTGCGCCTCGTGCTCGCCTACGCCAAAACCTCGCCCGAAGCGTCCTATTCGTTACATTTTAACCAAACCTTTTTCACCCTCTCACCACTTCCTTCAAAGGCTGCCGCACAAAAATACCTCATCCGCTAAGAGGCCTTACATGTAAAGCCTCTTTAAGGTTATTTTACTTATAATTGCGTTCTTCCAAACCGTGGGGTGTTAGCTCAGCTGGGAGAGCGCGACGCTGGCAGCGTCGAGGTCAGCGGTTCGATCCCGCTACACTCCACCATCACAAAATTAATTTTAAACTACCGAAACTTCCACCCCTCACCCTCAAGTGCCGCTTTAACTTTGGTTTGCACGTCCCCTTGCAGGGCTATCCACTCCTCTTCCCATGTGCCACCGCAGGCGAGTTTCTTTTTTAAAAAGCGTAAGAGCTCTTTTTCAGCCTCTTCCTCAAGGGCAAACCTACCCACTAAGGTCACAGGCTTGCCCTTGCGCCGCTCAAAGCGAAAGACAAGTTGGTGGGCTTTTTGAGGCTTTGCATCCTCTTTGGCTCCCGCCTTTTCTTCTTTACCCTGAAGGGCCAAAGAGAGCTCTTCAAGTTTTGCACCCATTTCAAACATTACTTGCGCCGACAGCTAGCGATGCCTAAAATCGCCCACATGCCCAATCCAAGGGCTACCATCACGCCTAAAAAATAGATTACTGCTTGCATTGTTTACTCCGTAATATTTTTGTAATTGTAGCGTGTTTAGGCTTTTACTAAAGGTCATTTGGATATAGTTTAAACAAAAAAAGGAAGCACTGATGCGAATTTTTTGGTGGCTTTTGCTGCCTTTGCTAGCTTGGGGTTTTGAGGGAACATTAGTGCAAATTGTTGATGGCGACACCGTTGTGCTTAAAGACGCTAAAGGGAGCCAAACCATCTGTCAACTTGGTTTTTTGGACGCTCCTGAAGACCGCGCCAACGACCGCCTTGTGGCGCAAGCGACCCGCTGCAATTTACCCCAATCTTCTCTCAAGCAGGCAGGCCAAGAAGCCACTGCCTTCATCAAAGCGACGCTTGTGTTGGGCGAAACCTATACCTACGAGCTTCTTTCCCCTAAAAATAACAGCTGGGCACACTGCCTTATCCACATCCCCAAAGCCGCCCACGCCCAGCTGCACCCCACCATCAATGGCGTCATGCTTGACCAAGGCTTTGGTGCTTTTTTTCCGCTTGGCAAGCAGTCCCCCCATGCCAATGAAATGGAAAAATTTGCCAAAGCTGCCCACAAAGAGGTACGTGGCCTTTGGAAAACCCACCCGCGCATCATGGAGTGTCTTTCACCCATCCCCTAGGGATTGCTTACATGTAACCACTTTTAAAGTACAATTAGCGTAATTTTTTTTGAAGGAACATACGTGGCTTCGGCACTTATCATTGGCGACATTCCCATTCACGAAGGGGAAGAAAAACAGCTTTCTCTCCCCTTGCCAAACCTGTACAACACGCCCGCATTTTTGCCCTTACATGTAAAGCGTGGGCGCAAAAAAGGTCCCACGGTTTTCATCAGTTCGTGCATCCACGGCAATGAAATCAATGGCATCGAAATCATCCGCCGTTTATTGGAAGTCTCCTTGCTCAAACGCTTGCGCGGCACCCTTATCTTGGCACCTGTTGTCAACCCTTATGGGTTTAACAGCCTCTCGCGCTACTTGCCCGACCGTCGTGACCTCAACCGCTGTTTTCCAGGCTCCTCCACAGGCTCTCTTGCCTCACGGGTTGCCAAAACCTTTTTTGATGAAGTAGTGCTTAAAAGCGATTTTGGCATCGACCTTCACACGGCGGCTTTACACCGTTCCAACCTGCCTCAAACCCGCGTAGCATACGAAGATAGCGCTCTTTTGGAGTTTGCCAAAGCCTTTGAAGCCCCCGTCATTTTAAATGCTCCTTACCGCGAGGGAAGTTTGCGCTATTGCGCCCACAAAGCGGGCATTCCCGTGTTGCTTTACGAAGCGGGCGAAGCACTTAGGGTCGATGAATCTTCCGTGCGTATCGGGGTAAATGGCATTGTCCAAGTCCTTAAAAAACTAGGCATGCTTCCCCAAAAAGAGTCCCAAAAAAAGCGACGCAAAAACCCCCTTTACACCCAATCAAGCAACTGGGTACGCGCTAGTGAGAGTGGCATTATGCGCGCGCTAAAAAACCTTGGGGACACGGTGAGCAAAGACGAAGTCATCGCCCTCATCGAGAAACCTTTGTCCACTGCTCCAAGCTTTGTCCGCGCACCCCACAATGGCATCATCATCGGACGCACGGAGATTCCTTTGGTACAAGAAGGGGACGCACTCTTTCACGTGGCAGCCTTTGAAAACCTCGAAAAAGCAGAAGAGCGCATCGAGTATTTCCAAGACGCCGCCATCAGTCAAAACGACTTTTTGGAACTAAAGGATCAACATGTCATCTCCGAATAAAGCCATCATTGGTCGGGTAGAGCTTGTTGCTTTACCGGCTTTTGGACTAGAAGAATTGGAAGCAAAAGTCGACACGGGTGCAGACAGTAGTGCACTTCATTGCACCAACATTGCTTTACATGAAGACCATAGCGTCTCCTTTCATGTACTTGATGTCAACCACCCAAGTTATGTCTCCAAGCCTTTTCGTTTTCCTATTTATGCACTCAAAAAAGTCAAAAGCTCCAATGGGATTTCTAAAAAACGGGCTTTTATAAAAACGGAAATTTCCATTCATTCTCACATCTACCCCATCGTACTCTCCCTGACCGACCGCTCCGACATGTCAAAACCCATGTTGCTTGGGAGAAAATTTTTAGAAGGACTTTTTTTGGTAGATGTGGCACTAAAACATACATTTAAACAAAGGAAACAGCCATGAAACTGGCGATTTTATCACGCAACGAAACGCTTTATTCCACCAGACGCTTGTACGAAGAAGCGTGTGCCAAAGGGTGGGAAACTCATATTTATGACTATTTGAAATTTACTGTTGAAATTATGAAAGACGAACTTTTTATGAATTACGGGGGTAAAAAAATCCTCAGACCTGATGCTGTTATTCCACGTATTGGAGCTTCGCGCACCTTTTTTGGCACAGCCATGGTGCGCCATTTTGAGATGCAAGACAGTTTTTGCGTTAACGGCTCGCTAGCTATTTCTCGATCACGCGACAAATTGCGCGCCTTGCAAATCCTCTCCAAGCGGGGTATCGACATGCCAAAAACCGTTTTTGCTTCCAACCAATCAGACCCCAAGGACGTCATCAAACTTATCGGGGGTACGCCTTTTGTCATTAAAATTTTAGAAGGCACCCAAGGGGTTGGTGTGGTCCTAGCTGAAACCCAAAAAGCCGCCAAATCGGTACTGGATGCTTTTTATGGCATGAACGTCAACTTGCTTGTGCAAGAGTATATCGAAGAAGCCGCGGGTACTGATATTCGAGCGTTTGTGGTAGGAGGCGAGGTTATAGGCGCCATGAAGCGCCAAGGAGCGGAAGGTGATTTTCGATCCAACCTTCACCAAGGAGGCTCTGCCGTAGCCGTTAAACTCAGTCGTGCTGAAAAAGCCACCGCGCTAAGTGCAGCCAAAGCCATGGGGCTAGATATTTGCGGAGTGGACATGATTCCCTCAAAACGCGGCCCTTTGGTCATGGAAGTCAACTCCTCACCGGGGCTTGAAGGCATAGAGAGTGCCACGGGTGTTAATGTGGCAGGGAAAATCATGGACTTTATTGAAGCCAGCCTTCACCTTTCCCCCGCACCCAAAAAACGCAAACCGAGAGATATTATCGGCGCCTAAAGACGAATGTGTTTGGAGGGGATGTGGCTTTTTTCCCTTCCAAATACGTGCTGCAAAAGCGCTTCGTTATTTAAAAGTTCTCCCACACCCCTTCCTACTGCCAACAATGGCTCATGGGCCACGCGCACAGGAAGTGCCAATGCTTCACTGAGATACAAATCAAGCCCTCGAATCAATGCCCCGCCCCCAGTAAGCACAATGCCATTATCCACGATGTCTCCCGCGAGTTCTGCTGGCATCACCTCAAGCACACTCTTGATGGTCGCAGCCATTTGACGCAAAGGCTCAGCAATCGCTTTGCGCACCTCTTCACTATCAAGCTCCAAACGCACCAAATAGCCAAAGTTATCGCGCCCTTTAATGGTCGCCACAAGCTTTTCCTTAAGGGGGTAAGCCGCGCCGATTTCCACCTTAACGCTCTCAGCTGTACGCAACCCAATGTGCAAATTGTACTCTTGGCGCACAAAATCTAAAATAGCCTTATCAATCCTGTCTCCGGCTACCCGACTGGCTTTGCACAGCACCAGACCGCCCAGTGAGGTCACTCCCACCTCTGTCGTTCCCGCCCCAATGTCGACCACCATGTGTCCCATAGGTAAAGTAACGTCCAATGCTGCGCCAATAGCTGCAGCCATGGGCTCATCCACCAAAAACACCTCGCGCGCTCCCGCGCCAATAGCCGCATCTTTGACCGCATTGCGCTCCACCTGCGTCACTTCGCGCGGCAAACAGATGATAATGCGTGGTTTAATAAACCGTTTGCGTTGGTACACCCGTTCTATCATCGCACGAATCATAATCTCCGTGGCTTTAAAATCCGCAATTACCCCATCGCGCATGGGGCGAATAGTCTCAATTGCTTGGGGAGTTTTACCCATCATAAGCTGTGCTTCTTTACCCACAGCCAACACGCCCTCTTTGGTCAAAACCCCTTTTTTGAAGGCAATCACAGCAGGCTCATTAAGCACAACGCCATCGCGTTTTGAGAAAATAATAATACTTGAAGTGCCCAAATCAATAGCGATATCGTTTGAAAATAGTCCCATAAGTTTTTTTAGCATGGCATGGCTTCTTGTTTTAAATTTTTGCAAAAGAATCTTAACACGAATCGCGTTTTAAATGGTTTAAAGTGTTTTAAAATACCTTTACATGTAAAGGCAGCAATGGGTGTTTTTGAATTCTTTCGCGAATATGGCTATAATGTCCCTTTTATAGACTTCATTTCCTTTGTACTCTAGGGGTTTTCGTGAAAAAATTAACTTCATTTTTGGCGGGATTAGTGCTCTTTTTTTTCGCAACAACAACACTTGTTTATGCATCAGACCAAAGCGAGTTTGATGAAGAGTTTGCCATCATCTCCAAAAACGATCCGCTCGAGGGATACAACAGGGCGATGACACAATTCAATGATAATCTTTACGTCTATGCACTTATTCCTGTAGCCAAGGGCTATGCCACCGTTGCTCCAGAACCCTTGCGTGAGGGCATTAGCAATCTCTTTTATAATCTCCTTTTTCCTGTGCGTTTTATCAATGCCTTGCTTCAAGGAGAAGCCACCAAGAGCGCCGATGAATTGTTTCGGTTTGTCATTAACTCCACCGCGGGTGTCGGTGGATTTTTTGAAGTTGCAGGAACACATTTGGACATCCCAACGCACGCAGAGGACTTTGGTCAAACCTTGGGCACTTACGGTCTAAACAGCGGTCCCCATGTTGTCTGGCCCTTTCTTGGCCCCTCCAATGTGCGCGATACCTTTGGCATGGCCGGTGATTGGCTAGTAAGCCCCATGACTTACATTAAAACCGACACGGATGCACTGGCTATCAAGGGTTTTTATCGACTAAATGAACTTTCTCAAACCTATCCCCAGTACGAAACATTGCGCAAAGACGCACTTGATTTATACCCCTACTTGCGCGACCTTTATGAAGCACGCCGCGAAAAACTTATTCAGGAATAGCCTTATGAAACGTATTTTTATTGTCTTACTGGGCTTAAGCCTTAGTCTTTTTGCTGCGATTGAAAAAGAGCAAATAGCGCCCATTATGAAACACAAAATCCAATCTGTCACAGACTTACTCCAACAAGAAAACATTAGCAAAAGTATACTTTCTGGTCAAATTTTTGAGGAATTTGACCCTGTTTTTGACTTTGACCTCATGGCAAGATTGAGCCTAGGAACAGCACAGTGGCGCGTTTTAAGTGGGGCGGAACAAAAAGAATTCACCTACCACTTTGTCGCTAGGCTTAAACGCTCTTTTATTGAAAAACTTGAGCTTTATTCTAATGAAGTGGCTGTCATTAAGGATGCCAAAGATGTGGTGGTTGGCTCTAGTACGCGGGTGTTTTTACTAACAGAACTCATCAGCAAAGAGGCCAATTACCAAGTAGATTACAAATTCTACGATGCCAAAGGGCGAGGATGGCTGATTTATGATGTGGATATTTTAGGTGTAAGCATTGTGCAAACGTACCGATCTCAATTTGAAGGGTTTTTAAAAGACAATCCATTTGAAGCTTTAATCGGATGGCTACAAGAGGATTTGGAACCCTAAATGCTCCTTCGCCTTTTTCGCGCAATCATTACATACCCTTTTATAAGTGTTGTACTTGTCACTTTGTGCGTGGGATTTTTAGGCATATATACGTCACACCTCCAAATAGACGCCTCTTCCAAAACCTTGATGCTAGAAGATGACGAAGACTTACTCTTTACCAACGCCGTAGGTGAACGCTATGGAGGAGGCGATTTTCTTGTTATTGCATTTAAACCTCACGAGGATCTTCTCGCACCCCAAACACTAAACGCACTGAAAAACCTCTCCGATGAGCTCTCTGCCCTAAACCGCATTGCATCAGTGGTCTCTATTTTAAACGTTCCTTTACTTCAAAGCCCTGTGTTGCCCGTGCGCGAATTGGTGAAGAGAATCCCAACCCTAGAAGACGAGCGGGTGGATTATGCTCTTGCAAAAGAAGAGTTTCTTCATAGTCCTCTTTACAAAGACAACCTTGTCAGTGCTGATTTTACCACCACAGCACTGCTTCTTAATCTCACTCCCGATTTGCGTTACACCCAGCTAGAAAAACATAAAAAAGCCCTAGAAGCCCTTGAGCATCCAACATCTGTCCAACGTCAAGAGCTTAAACAGACACTACAGAACATTAAATTTCATCGAGACGCCCAACGGGAAATCGAACACCAAAGCATCAAACAAATTCGTGCCATCATGGAAGATTATGCGCCCTATGGAAGTTTGTTTTTGGGCGGGGTCAATATGATTGCTGATGACCTTATTACCTACGTTAAACACGATGTTCTCTTTTATGGAGTGAGTCTACTGCTTCTCCTTAGCCTAACACTGTGGGCCATTTTCCGTCAACTACGATTCGTGGCGCTTCCTTTGCTCATCTGCTTGTATTCAGTATTAGCCAGCACGGGAATATTGGGCTATTTTGGCTGGGAAGTGACGGTCATTTCGTCTAATTTTATCTCCCTACAACTCATCATTACGGTTTCTATTGTGCTGCATTTAGTGGTGCGCTACCGCGAACTTGCCTTACGCTACACCAAAACCTCCCAGCAGCGCCTTGTTTTTGTCACCCTCGCCTCCAAGGCAACGCCTTCGTTTTTTGCGATCATCACTACTATTGCAGGGTTTGGTTCACTCATTTTTTCCAACATCAGGCCCATTATCACTCTAGGATGGATGATGAGCGTGAGCATTGGAACGTCTTTAGTGATTGCGTTTGTTCTTTTTGGAGCCATTCTTGCCCTCTTGCCCAAAAAACGTCCCGTGAGCACCTTTGAGACCCGCTTTGCGCTCACCCATTGGTGTGCCAATCTTGTTAAAACCCGAGGTAATGCTATTTTGCTTTTAAGTGGGTTTATTTTTCTTTTGGGCGTTTCGGGCGCCAGTAGGCTCGAGGTTGAAAACAGTTTTATTAACTACTTTAAATCTAGTACTGAGATTTACAAAGGCATGGAAATTATCGACCAAAAGCTCGGTGGCACCACACCCTTGGACGTACTCATCACTTTTACTCAAAAAGAAGAACTAGAGATTGAAGCGCTGGATGATTTTGAAGCAGAATTTGCTCAAAAGCAAAGCAAAGAAGAGTACTGGTTTAGCGCGCGAAAAATGCAAATTGTTGAACGTATCCATACTTACCTTGACGCGCAACCTGAGATTGGTAGTGTCCAATCCCTTGGCACACTGCTATCCGTTGGAAAAATTCTAAACGAAGGAAAGCAGTTAGATAGCTTTCAATTGGCGCTTCTTTACAATGAACTTCCTCCTCGTTTTCGCGGACTTATCCTAGACCCATACCTAAGCATCGAGCACAATCAAGTGCGTTTTTCCACACGCGTCATAGATTCTCAAGAGGGTTTGCGACGCGACGCACTTTTGGCGCGCATCAACCACGACATTGACGCTCTACTAGAAGACGACACCGCCACCCACCGTCTTTCTGGACTTATGGTGCTCTACAACAATATGCTCCAAAGCCTCTACGAATCTCAGATTACAACATTGGGCTTTGTAGCATTGGTGCTTCTTGGTATGTTTTGGCTTTTGTTTGGCTCTTTAAAGGTGGCGCTTATCGCCATTGTTTCCAACATCATCCCCATGAGCATTGTGTTTGGCCTTATGGGCTGGGCTGGGCTACCCCTTGACATGATGACCATTACCATTGCTGCTATTAGCATTGGGATTGGCGTGGATGACACCATCCACTACTTGCACCGTTTCCGCGAGGAACTTGCCCACGACTGGAACTACGAAGCGGCGATGGAGCGTTCCCATCAAAGCATTGGGTATGCGATGTATTACACTTCTTTTGCTATCATTCTAGGCTTTTCTATCTTGGTGGTTTCTAATTTCATTCCTACTATTTATTTTGGTCTTTTGACCGTTCTTGTGATGGCAATGGTACTTCTTGGTGCCTTGTTGCTCTTGCCCCGCTTACTCATCGTTTTTCGCCCTTGGGGAACACAACCTTACATGTAAACATAAAAAACTTCGGTGATGCGAAAATTTCTTCGTCAATTCAATTCTTTTTTTAACGTCTTTTTAATTTTACTTCTTCTACAATTCATCCCCAAAGAGCAATTTATAGGCCTAAGTTTTAGGTAAACATCAGTCGTTGCCCTGCCACTACTGCTTCTGTTACCCTCCTCTTGTTCTTATTTTTTCGTCACTTACCCCAAGGAGCAGTTATGTTAAAGCGATTTCTTCTCACCCTTTGTTTGGGCCTTTTTACCCTCTCCTCCCCCTTGCTTGCCAAAGCCCCTGAGCGCCTCATCATCACGGCTATTCCTGATGATAGCGCGGAAAATATGCGTGAATTTTTTGGGCTCATTGCCAGACACATTCAAGCCAGTACGGGCATTCCCACGGAGTATGTACATGTAGAAAACTACGCGGCTACGGTAACGGCGTTAGCTACTGGCAGGGCACATTTAGCGTGGTTTGGCGCGGTCACCACGGCCCAAGCGTACATGATGATGGGCGATGAGCTTGAGGTGGTCGCCGCACGTGACATAGACAAAGGGTTTATCAGTTACTTTGTGGCTAATGCGGACTCGGGTATTGCCCCCGTCAAAGACCTCAAAGAACTCGCTCAGCTGGCCAAAGGCAAAAACTGGAACTTTACCTTCGGAAGCAAAAGCAGCACCTCTAGCCACCTCATGCCCCGCAGTTTTTTTGCCGACCAAAGCGGCCAACGTCCTGAGCAGGTCTTTCGCACCGTTGCGTACAGCGGAAGCCACGATGTGGTGGTACAAAAAGTGGCCAACGGTGAATTTCACATCGGCGCTCTTGGCCAACCGCCCTATGAGCGCGCTAGCGATGCCATCAAGGCCAAAGCCCCCATCATCTACACCACGCCCAAATTTACCAACTACTGCTTTGCCACCAAAAAAAGCTTAGGGCGTGACACCATCGATGCCATCCACGCCGCCCTTTTAAGCCTACACGCATCCGAAGAAGGGAGAAAAGCCCTAGGGTATCTCAAGTCTCAAGGCTTTGTGGACGCGAACATAAGCGAATGGATGAGCTACGTGGAGCTTTTAAAATCAGGCGTGGATATTGGAAAGTAACCCCGTTTTTACCCTCGAAAAGGCAAGCAAGTCCTTCGGGAACAACTTCGCCCTTCAGGGGCTTTCCTTGACCATCCACCACGGCGAAAGAGTGGCCATCATCGGCCCCTCGGGTGCGGGAAAAACCACCCTCTTTCGCCTCCTTTGCGGGGTCTTACATCCCGATAGTGGCACGGTAAACCTTTTTAACCATGACACCAAAACCCTCGGCACAAGCACCCTTCGTCGTTTGCGCAAAGAGGTGGGCGTGCTTTACCAATCCGACAACCTCATCCCCCAACTGCGCGTAGTGCACAATGTCCTCATGGGAAACCTTGGGCGCTGGGCGCTGCCCAAAGCCTTGTGGTCGCTCTTGTGGCCCCAAGAGCTTTCCTGCGCCCGTGAAGCGCTCAGACAAGTGGAACTTGAAGAGAAGCTTTGGGCCATGCCAACAGAACTCTCCGGCGGCCAACAACAGCGCGTCGCCCTCGCCCGCTTGCTCGTACAACGCCCCAAAGTGGTCTTGGCCGATGAGCCTGTGAGTCAACTGGACGTGCGTCTTGGCAGGGAAATCATCCAATTGCTCTCTCGCATGGCCCAAGAACAAGGCAACACCCTTTTGGTAAACCTGCACACCTTGGAACTTTTAGAAGGGCATTTTGAGCGGGTTATCGCCCTTAAAGAGGGGAGCGTGTTTTGGGAAGGCAAACCTGACGCCTTAGATGAGCCCTTACTCAAAGCCCTTTATGGCAAAGAATACACGGGGCTTTATGCACACTAAACGTCCGTGGGGTGCGTGGGCGGCTATCGTTGTGGTGGCCGTTCTTTTAGTGGGGGCTTTGACCGCCGTCTCGTGGGACATCTCCGTTTTGCGCGATAGCGCCCAGCGCTCCATGGCTTTTGGACGCATGGGGGCGTGGCTTTTAGCGTTTGCCTCTCCTGAGCTTGACCAAGCGTTTTTACAACACTGCTGGGCGCTCACCCTCCAAACCCTTAGCGCAGCCCTTTTGGCAACCTTTTTGGCCATCATAGCGGCACTGGTGCTAGCCATGGGCTCTTCTAAGGCTGTAAGTGTTGGGCACGACAAACAAGGAGTGCTGGGACGGTGGGCAAGCCGCTTTACATGTAGCCTTAGTCGGCTTATCCAAGACGTGTTGCGTGGGGTGCCTGATTTTGTGTGGGCAGTGATTTTGGTGGCACTCATTGGCCTAGGGCCACTCACGGGCGCCTTGGCGTTAGCCCTTAGCATGACAGGGATTTTAGCCAAGGTTTACAGCGAATTGTGGGACTCGGTCGCGCCAAAGCGTTACGAGCAAGTGCGCATTTTAGGTTCAGGCAGGTTGGGCATTTTGGCCTATGGCATCATGCCCCTTGCCGCGCGCAGTGTGCAAAGCTTTACCCTCATGCGTGCAGAATGTGCCATCCGAAACGCTGCGGTCATCGGCGCCGTGGGCGGGGGCGGACTGGGGGCGGATATTTGGTATCAAATCCAATTTGGTGCATGGTCAAAGGTCACCACCTTACTCCTCTTTACTCTTGCCCTCACCCTTAGTGCGGACCTGCTAAGCAACCTCATTCGCCGTCAACTGCGCACCGACCCCAACCACCCTCGTGCAAAAAACGATGAACCATTGTGGCGGCAAATCGGGCGCAACTACCTTGCGGTGGGCATCATGGCCGTTGCGCTTGGGTGGTCACTGTGGTTCATGGGTTGGGGAAACAACGCCCCACCAGGCCAACAACCGCGCAATTTTCTCGCCCCCGCCACGGAACTTTTTTCTGGCCAAGCGTGGCAACATTTGAGCTTTTTTAAGCGAATGCTCTCTCCTGAGTTTGACCTCGCCGCCCTGGGGATTGGGGAAGAGCGTGTAGTGGAAGCCCGAAAAGAAGCAGGCAAAAGCGTGGAGCTGTTTGTCAAGCATAGCCCTTGGGAATTTTACAAAAAAGAGGCATGGCAAGGGTGGAACGCGGCGTTAAACAACTGGTTTGTGTGGAAAGTCATCACCTCTGCGGGCGTGCCCTTGGCGATGGCGATTGTGGGCACCTTGCTGGGAATGGGCGCGGCGGCACTGCTTAGCTACCCCCATTCCTTTTCGTTTATGTGGGAATCTTCCCAGTTTACGGGGGCCCGTTTGCCGTGGTGGGCAAACGTTCTGAGGCGTACCCAACTGGTGCTTGCAAGGCTCACAGGATTGGTGGCGCGGGGAGTGCCTGAGGTGATGTGGGCCTTTTTGTTCATCGCTTTTTTTGGGCCGGGCATCCTTGCAGGTGCCCTTGCCATCGCCTTGCATACCGCAGGCGTGTTGGTTCGGGTCTTTAGCGAAAGCATAGACAACATCCCCTACCGCCGGTTTGAGCAATCTTTTAGCGGGTCATTGCCTGTGTGTTTTGGGCTAGTCGCCGTGCCAGTAGCGTGGCGCGACTGGCTCACGTACAGCTTTTTTCAGTTTGAGTCTAACGTGCGTATGGCGGTGGTGCTTGGCATCGTGGGTGCGGGCGGGCTTGGATTTCAGTTTAGTTTTCACTTTGAGTGGTTTATGTTTGAAAAAGCGGCAACATACTTGCTCATGATTATCGCCTTGACGGTGGGCATCGACCGCCTCTCCCGCGCGCTGAACCTTTCGCGGGCAGGCTAAGGTATATTTTGGAAACATTATTTTACCAAAGTGTTTTTGTTGCCTTTTTTTAACATTCCTTTAACCCCAAATTCCTTACAATACCCCAAGAGCAACACGGCCTAAGTTTAGGTAAACATCAGTTGACGCTTCTGCCGCACCTGCCCTGTTAATCCCCCTCACAATCTTGCTCACCATCTTTACATGTAAAGGAAAACTCATGGGTGTTGAAGCACATAAACCCTTGTTGGAAAGTATCGGAGTTGACGTTGAACGTCATGCAAAAATGATGGGCATGGGCCTAGGCGCCTACCAAAACCTCTTCATGTCCCAAGAAAATCGCCCTAAAGGGATGGCGTATTTTGATTGGTTTGTGAGTGAGATTCAAGGGGAGCGCATCGCCGAAATTAACGCCTTGCGCGCGCAAAAAAAGCCCGCCGTGGGCACCTTTTGTATTTTCGTACCCGAAGAGATTGTCACGGGTGCTGGCGGGGCCTGTTACGGACTGTGCGGCGGTTCGGCAGCAACCATTGCAGACGCCGAAACGGAACTTCCTCGCAACATTTGCCCCCTCATCAAATCTGCCCATGGGTTTAAACTTCAGCGCACCTGTGCCTACACCCAATCTTCCGACTTCATCTACGGCGAAACCACCTGTGAAGCCAAGAAAAAAGGGTGGGAAATCCTCAACAAACACCACCCTGTGCATGTCATGAACATCCCCCACATGAAGCGCGACAAAGACTTGGCATTATGGCAAGAGGAGATTAAGGAGTTCAAAGAACACATCGAAGAAGTCACGGGCGAGCCGCTCTCTTTGGACGCCATGAAAGAAGGCGTACGTATCATCAACGCCAAACGTGCCGCTTTACAGCGCCTAGATGCCTTGCGCGGTATGCACCCAGACATCATGCCCATCAGCGGTAAAGACGCCTTATTTATCACCCAGATGGGCTTTTTGGATGACCCTAAACGCTACACCCAAAAGGTCAATACCTTGTGCGACGAACTAGAAGAACGCATAGCCCAAAAAACTTCCGTGTTTCCCGCCAACACCCCGCGCCTCATCGTCCTTGGCACGCCCTTTGCGCCGCCAAACTGGAAACTTCACCATGCCGTTGAAACCACTGGGGGCGTCATCATCAACGAAGAATCTTGCATCGGACACCGTTATTTTAAAGACAACGTAGACATCGACGGCGTGGAAAACGAAGAGGCGCTTTACAAAGCCCTCATGGAGCGCTACAGCAAGATTGACTGCGCCTGTTTCACCCCTAACGAAGGGCGCATCGAAAAGATTTTAAACATGGTTAAAGAGCGCCAAGCCGATGGGGTCATCTACTACACCCTCTCCTTTTGCCACACCTACAACGTCGAGTCTAAACTGGTCTTAGACGCCATGGAAGAAGCGGGCATCCCCGCCCTTGCCATCGAGTCAGACTATTCGCCAGAAGATGCAGGGCAAATCAAAACCCGCGTGGAAGCCTTTTTAGAAAGCATTGCTTTTAGCCAAAAAGCACGTGCATTTAAAGGCTTGTAAGTGTACTGGGGCGTGGATGTTGGCTCAACCTACACCAAAATCGTGGGCGTTAATAGCGCGGGAGAAGTATGCCACACCCACACGATTCCTACCATCATCAACCAAGATGACATCGTCAAGGAAACCCTCAAACCCTATCCTGTACGCATGCTCGTAGCCACAGGATACGGGCGTTATCTGCTTGAAAATGCCTTTGGATGCCCTGTCATTAGCGAAATCAAAGCCCACGCCAGAGGGGCTTACCACGCCTTTGCTCAAACCGACATGGTCATCGACCTAGGCGGCCAAGACAGCAAGGTCATCAAACTTGATGGGCGGGGCGGATTTGTAGATTTTAAGATGAACGACAAATGCGCGGCAGGAACGGGAAAGTTTCTTGAGATTGCCGCGGCACGCCTTGGGCTAGAGATGGATGTTTTTGCCCAAGCGGGGTTTGACGCGGACAAGGAACTAACCATCTCTAGCATGTGTGCGGTCTTTGCCGAGTCTGAACTCATCTCCCTTATCGCCCAAAAAGAGCGGGTAGAAAACATCTGCTATGGGGTGCATGATGCTATCGCTAACCGCCTTGCGAGCATGGCGCGACGCTTTGCCAGTACAAGCACGCACATCACCTTTAGCGGTGGTGGGGCACGCAACCCTTTTTTGGTGCATCTGCTAGGGAAATTTCTTGAAAAACCCCTTTACACCGCCCCGCACCCCCAACTCATGGGTGCATTAGGCGCGGCGCTGAGTGGTCTTAGTACAGCGCCCTAAGGTATGAAACCGCCGAACGCGCCCCTGGGGTGTTGTAGGCAATCCACTCGGCACGTTCACGCTCCATCTTGGTCTGCACAATACCTGCAAGTACCACATGGCACTGCACCGCGTGGACGTGCACATTGGAGCCGTAAATGTGTTTGTCTTGAAAAAGGCGGGTTTTGACGTCGCTTAAAATCGCTAGATTGCGGTATGTCGTGCAGTCGCCTTGGGTGGCTTTAGGGTGAAAATACGCAACCACTTCACGGATACCCTCGGTCTCATTGGCGATGCGCAACAAGCGTTCTTTGTGGGCCGCATCTTCGTACTCTCCAAGGAGGTACACCGTCCCATAAAAACTCTCCACCCCCACATAATAAATATCTGAAGTGTTCTCTTGAAGCAAGCGGGACTGGATAAAAAGCTTGATACGCTTGTCCGAAGCCATCGTCCACAGCGAACGGCGGTCAACGGTAATGGCGTAGGCATCATACACGCTTGTGCCGTGTAAAAATGTTGTTGGCGTTACACACCCACCCAACAACGCTCCTACCATCACAAGCCACCACCAACCTCTCACGTGCGCGCTCCTTTTTTGAGAAGTATTATACCAAGGGCTGTAAGGTTTTCTTTGTTTTTCTTGTGCTATAATTTCCCCTCTTCTTTATGGAGGGTATCTGACCCTGGTGGGCAGCACGGGCTTCAAACCCGATGTCTGGGCGGTTGACCGTTTGGAGGCAGGTTCGATTCCTGCACCTTCTCGCCATTACATACTCAATAAACTCCAATAGTGTCTAGAAATCCGCCAATCCAAGCTATACCTTAAATATTTCAGTCCAACTGAGCCCAATAAGACTTGTTAAAATCCAGAATTTCATGCTTCACGTTGTTAATGCTGCATTTTTTTGTTTGCCCTCCGCTCATGCCTCTGAGCTCTTCTTGTCCATTCCTAAAAAATATTGGGATGCTAGGCTAATTAATATTCGCTTCGATTCAAATTTGTAGAACAATATCTTTTACGTATAATATTTAAAATGAGCCAATGAATTGTCCGCAGGGTAATTTATTGGCTCCACTGATTTGTTATCTAGCTAGTTGATTTCTCTTAACATACTCAAACCTTTTTCTATCTCAACAATTAAATTTGTTTTCATACCTAACCAATCATGATTATATACCCCATCAATTTTCGGAGAACTTGACAATTCATGTTCATAAGTTAGTTGTACTTGCTGTTGTTTCGATTTTTTCATTAAAAATTTATCATCTAACATTTTTTGAGTTACTTTTATTCCAGAAGCTTCATTTTCTTCAATAAACGAGTAAAATTCATTTGTATCAGTGTAGTTTCTTTCCCAACCAGAACGTCCAATTATAAAAGCTGTTGCCAAAGATGCATACTCCTCTTTAGATAACGAGTTTATATAATTTTTCATCTCATTTGATGACACTTGTAATGTTTGAATATTATTAAAAATATTTTCTATCGGTTTCATTTTTTTCCTTTGTTGTAATATAGATAACAAGCGGGTGTTCAGCCCGCGCCACCGTTATCTCGGATGCGTAGCGTCCGAGATAACGTTTGAATTGAGCCAATAAATTTCCCGCAGGGTAATTTATTGGCTCCACTGATTTGTTATATTTATTTGATACAAGCGATAACAAATTTTACACCTAAAGAAGTGAGATTTAAGCTATCATAACCTTTATCAATGGTTGCACTTTCTCCTCCTATATTCATGTGACTCATTACTTTTACTTCTGAACAAACACAACGCACACGCATTAAATTATCTATAGAATCTTCGTAGTCATATTCTGATATCTTTAATACATTCATGATATTATTTTTAGAAAATGATATTCTTCTTGGTGATTCTTTTTGAATATTGTCTTGCCCAACTGCATTAACATACCCATCGAACATTGCATTTAAAATTTTTACATCTATAACTTCAAGTTGTTTGATAATATCAATAAATGCAGAGCGAACTTCACTTGAAGAGTTTTTCCCTTGTGCAGAAGACATTAATTTTGCCCAAAGGTCTTGTAGTAAATCATCTTCTTCTAAAGAAGCATTTTCAATAATTGGAATAGCAAGTTTTGGAGATACTGGAATTTCTTTTCCGTTAATACCTCGTTCGTGGTTTATTTTTTCTACTTGTTCTATTAAGCGAACTTGTCTTTCCCATCGCATAAATTTTAACTTATCTCCTAAAATACCTGCTGCAGTCTCAATCGGTTCTCCAAGAACCTTGGCAAAAAAACCTCCAACTTTTTCACTTACTTCTAAACCTTTATGAGCTGTTTTTGCTATTTCTTGTGTTGCTTTTGCTGTTTCAACAATTTCTTCATTCACAATTGTTCCTTAAAATATAACTATTTATTCAACAAACATTATATACAAAACGGTCTGATACGCCCGAATAAATGGACATAAAAAGTGTTGGTTTATTTGATAAAATATTTCACAATGCAATATTTTTACTAGTTTTTTATCAAATCCATTAAAATCTTTAAAATTTCAATGACCGTTTAAAAATATTTTTGGCGTTATTTGAACATGTTATCGTTTAATTGGTGGAAAAAAGTATTAAATGGCCATTGTGTCGTTTAATCTTTTCTCGCTGTTGTTTTTTGGACTTCACCGTAACGCACCACCCTCAAATCCCCTCTTTTTTCTCCACTGCTCGCACTACCAACCAGACGCGAAAGTCAAATTCCACTTGGTGATAAGAGGGCAAAAGATGGGCGCAAAACTGGTAAAAGGCTTTGTCGTGCTCTTTGGACTTAAAGTGCGCCAACTCGTGCACCACAATCATCTCCAAAAATGCTTCGGGCGCGTGTTTAAACACTGAAGCGATGTACACCTCGTTTTTGGCTTTGAGCTTTCCCCCTTGGACGCGCGAAACAAAACGGTGGATGCCTAGAGCGTTTTTCACCACGTCGATTTTGGTGTCATAGACGACTTTACTTAAGGGTGGAAATTTTTTAAGATGCCGTTGTTTTAGCGCATTGACGTAGCCAAACAAGGCTTTGTCATCTTTCACGCTATGGTGCGTTGGGTACTTTCCCTGCACATACTCACCCAACGTGCCCGCTTCAAGGCGTTGGCGCACGCTTTCTTGAAGGTGAGAGGGATAATGCCCAAGAAAGCGCGATAAAAGAGCTTCCATCTTAAAACACTACCTCAAACACCGAGCCTTCGTTTTCTTTGGAGGCGATGTGCAGGGTAAAACCGTTGGTCTGGCAGATCGTGTTGACGATGTCTAGCCCGATGCCAAACCCGCCTTTGTCGCTATTGGCGCGTTTGTAGCGTTTGAGGATGTGGGGTAAGTCTTTGGGCGCGATGCCCACGCCCGTGTCGGAGATTGTGAACCCTTTGGGCGTAAGTGTTAGGGTGAGACTCCCGCCCACACGGTTGTATTTGATGGCGTTAGAGAGAAGATTGTCAACGAGTTTTACCATGCCTTCATGGTTTACATGTAAGGAAACGGGCGCTAAGTCGCTCTTGCAGTGGAGCTTTTTACTGGCGATAAAATCCCCAAAATAGTCTAACCGCTCTTCCACGAGTGCGCGCATATCGACGGTAGTTTTTTCTTCGTTGGTTTTGTCATGCAAGAGTAAGTAACTTAGGTTTCCATACAGCGTGGCGATGCGCCTTGCACTGAGTTCTAGCCGTTTGCGTTTTTTTTCCTCCACTTCGCCAAGGGAACGAATGCTCATCAAGATAGCCGTGATGGGCGTGTTAAGCTCATGGGTTGAGTCTTTGATGAAGCGGTCAAGATGGGCGATTTCTTCTTTGATAGGCTTTAAAAACAGCCGTGCAAGCACCACGCCAAGACCTGTGGCAAAGACAAGGCTAAGGCCAACCCAAAGGCCCATGCTCCGTTGCACAGCGCCCAGTAAACGGGCGATACCCTCCTCCTTGACCACCACATACCCCACCCCAAGATGCCCTCTAGCACTTTGGTCGAGGGCATAAAACGCATCTTCGTGAAAATAAAATTCCCGTGAAAAATCCACCGTTTCGGTAAAACTCCCCGCCAAAGGCGTGCTTTTGTCGCGGTACAATGCCAAGGAAAATCCCCCATCAAGAGCAAAACACTGCTCAAGCACCTCTTCCTCTAAACACGCAGGCAAAGCCGCTTCGCCCATCATGTGTGCCGTGACGATGTTGTGGGAAATGGACGCGGCCAAAGAGCGCATTTGTAAGGCGTGGTTTTCGTAAAGGTTGCGCACCTGCAAGGTGGTCGCCATCCACCCAAGCACGCCGATAAACACGTACATAGACCCTAGGTAAATGACCAAAAAACGCACCAAAGAGCGTTTTTCATAGGCACTTAAAGCGATACCCCACCCCTTTGATGTTTTCAATCATCCCTTCAAGCCCGTAACTGCGCAAGGTTTTGATATAACTGCGCACGGTGGCATGGGTGGGCACTTCTTCAAAACGCCACACCTGCTCAATAATCTCTTCAAACCGCACGATGCGCCCTTGGTTGGCGAGCAAATACTCCAGTAATTGCGCCTCTTTGTTGCGCAAAGGATGGGCCGCTTCAGGCCCGATGATGCACAAATTTTCAGGGTCGTAGACATGAAACGCCCCAAGATCTACCCGCAAAGAGTGGCCGATGGCATGAAGCTTTTGCGTCCGCTCAATGCGGCTTAACAACTCTTCCAAATCAAAAGGTTTTTTTAGATAATCCTCCGCTCCAAGGGCAAACCCTTTTTTCACTTCGCCAATCTGATTTAGTGACGTAATAAAGATAGTAGGGATTTTAATGTTGGCATCATTGAGGGTTTTTAGCAAAGAAAATCCGTCCAAAGAGGGCACGTTAATGTCTAAAAGCAAAATATCATAAGGGTGCGAAAACACCGCTTCTATGGCCTCTTTTCCATCGAAAAACGGCGTTACATGTAAGCCATGTTCCACCAAGAATTCTTCGATGATTTCGCTTAAAATCGGGTCATCTTCAAGGAGTAGTAGTTTCATGGGCGTATTATACACTGTGTAAAGCCTCGCCACTCCACAAATCTTGCACACACGGGTTTTATACTGCTTGCATCTTTTTCAAGGAGCAGTTATGAAACAATTTTTAGGACTTTTGCTTGTCTTTATGGTAGGCGCGAGTGGCCTTTGGGCTGATGCCTTTTCACGTACAGGAAACGCAGGGGCGCTAAGCGTCACCTACAGCAGTGCCAAGCCTCTTTCACGCGGCGACAACCTCGTGAACATCACCATCGTTGAGGGTTCCAAAACCATCACAGACGCCAAAGTGACTTTTGTCGCTTCCATGCCCGAAATGCCAGGCATGCACGCCATGGAAGAAAAAGCCGAAGCGGTACTTAAGGGCAATGCCTACGAAGCAAACATTTTTCTTTCCATGAATGGCACATGGCAAATCACCATTTACATCGAAACCGCCGATGGTAAAAAACAGCGCTTGCGCTCTAGCGTAAACCTCTAATGCAACGCGCGCTCTTTCTCCTCGTAGCCCTCACGGGCTACGCGTTGGCCCAAAGCTCGCTTGTCTCCTTGGCCTATGAACACAACTTTGAGCTCAAAACCCTCAAAGCCCAAAAAGCGGCCCTTGAAGAAGCGGTTGGTTTAAGCAAGATTTGGGACAATCCCACCCTCTCCGTGGGCGTCATGGATATCTTTTTAGACAAGCCGCTTACCCGTGACCAAGGGATGCAAAACGAATCCATCGCATTAACGCAAACCATCCCCACAGGTTCCAAGCGCGACCTCCAAGCCACCCTAGCCCGCGCCGACGTTGCCCTCAAACGGCTTGAAATTGATGAAAAAAAACGCCAACTTAGCCGTCAGATTGGCCTACTCGAACACGCCCTTTGGCGCGCGGAAGCGGACATGGACGCGGTGGAGGGTATCTTGGACATACTAGAAGCTTCCCAAGAAGCGCACCTTGGCTACAACCCCACCGCCTCGCACCTTTCCCCCGCCCACACCACGGCGATTTTTCAAAAAACCCTCTTGCTTCAAAAACGCACCCTAGCACAAGAAAAGGCTTCCCTAAAACACGAACTTCAAAGCCTCGTAAACGCTCCGTTGCCAAGCCTAACCCTGCCCGAGGGCCTGTTGCCCTACCCTTATGAGGACGAACACGCCCTTTTGGCCCAAAACCCACGCTTGCAACAAGCACACCTTAGAAGCCATCAACGCAACACGCAACTCTCTTTAGAAAAAGCGATGAAAACCCCCGACCTCATGCTAAAGCTGGGCTACAACCGCCGTGAAGGACGGGAAGATTACGCCTTTGTGGAGCTAGGTATGGCCTTGCCCTTGTATGGCAAAGAAACCTTGCGGGCACGCAAAGCAACCCTAGAACATGCCGCGAGCGAACATGCCGCGAGCACCTTGCACGAACAACTGCGTTTTGCCCTTGAAAACGCACTCCTTTCCAAGGCATTGCAGAGTGATAAAATCGCCTTAACAGAAGCCATCATCCGCGAGACAAACGCTTTGTATGCGCTCTATCAATCCACCGCTTTTTCCCAAAACGAATCCTTGCTTAGGCTCTATGAAACCCTCACCAAACGCCTTGAGGCACAGCTTGGGCTCAACCAAGCCACCTACGCTTACAACGCTTCGGTGCTCACCATCGCCTACCTTTTAGGAGCTTCTTTATGAAACACGTCCTCTTGTTATGCTTACTCTTTGCCCACGCCTTTGCCGCTTCGGTGCAAACCGTTCCCGTGACGCGCACCACCCAAGGGGCCACCAAAACCTTCTACGGCACCACCACGGCCAATGAGGCGTCGGTAAAAACGGTGGCCCTGCGGTACGATGCGTACGTGGAAGCCTTACATGTAAACCAAACTTTCTTACATGTACAAAAAGGCGACCTCTTAGCGCGCGTCTATTCTCCTGAGGTAACCACCGCTCAGGCCGAATACCTCCATGCTTTACGCCTCAACAACCCTGCCATGGTTGAGAGCATCGCTCAAAAACTCACCCTACTTGGACTAGATGCCGCCACTATTGCACGCCTCAAAACCCGAAAAACACCCTTTCCTACCGTCGATGTTTTTGCCCCTTATGCGGGTATTATCACCCAAAAAAACCTTACCGAAGGGGCGTTTGTTCCACGGGGTAGCCCGCTGTATGAAATCACCGACTACACCACCTTGTGGCTTCATGCTAATGTGTACGAACGGGACATCCCCTTTGCACTTTTGGCTCAAAAAGTGGAGGTTTTTTTCGACATGGACCCCACGCCCTACACCGCAACACTAGAGCGCATCATCCCACAAATCGACCCGCAAACCAAAAGCGTGCCTGTGCGAATTGTGGTCGAAAACCCCAAAGGCACCTTGTTTGAAAACGCCTTTGCACGCATCACCTTTAGCACTCCTGCGCGCACGTATCTTTCCCTGCCAAGCCGTGCGGTAATCACCAAAGGTGCGCAACATTTTGTCTTTGTCGCGAGTGAATACGAAGGCGAATACGACCCCCGCGCCATTGAAGCCCTACGCCTGAACAATGGCACGTTTGAAGTATTAAGCGGCCTTAAAGAGGGGGAAGAAGTGGTCGCTGAAGCCCTGTTTATGTTTGACAGCGATGTGCAAAACTTTGGAGGAAACGCCCCATGGTAGAACACATCATCGAAGGAAGCTTGCGCAATAAAGCCATGGTGTTACTCACCTTGCTTTTAGGTGTGATGCTTTCCGTGTGGGCCATGAAACACACCGCACTCGACGCGCTTCCTGATTTGACCCCACCCCAAGTGATTGTGAGCGTTGAATTCCCCGGCCAGTCCCCCAAAGTCATCGAAGACCAAGTGGTGTATGAGCTCACGAGCGCGCTCCTTTCCGTTCCCAAAAGCAGTACCGTGCGCGCCTTTACCTCCTTTGGAAACGCTTTGGTGTACGTAATCTTTGACGATGCGACGGATTTGTACTGGGCAAGAGACCGCGTGAGTGAGGTCATCGCTTCGGTGGCTAAAACCGTACCCCAAGAAGCCTCCATCCGTTTAGGCCCCGATGCGACGGGCATTGGCTGGGTGTTTGAATACGCCCTCACCTCCAACACAAAATCCTTGCAAGAGTTGCGCACCTTGCAAGATTATGTCTACCGCTACGCGTTGCTTGGCGTGGAAGGGGTGAGTGAGGTGGCAAGTGTGGGGGGTTTTGTTAAAACCTACGAAATCACCCTGCGCCAAGATGACCTTGTGCGTTACGACCTTGGCATTAGCCAAGTCAAAAACGCCATCGCCCAAAACAACCGTGACGTGGGCGGTGGCGTCCTCTTGGAAAATGGGTTTGAACACATGGTGCAAGCCAAAGGCTACGCCAAAAGTGCCGCAGATTTGCTCGCCATCCCTTTGGGTAGCCCAAAAGGCGTCCCCTTGACCCTAGGGGACATCGCAGACGTAACCCTTGTGCCTTCTTACCGTAGCGGTTTGGCGGAGCTTAACGGAGAAGGGGAAGTGGTCGGGGGTATCGTGGTGGTGCGGTATAAAGAAAACGCTTATAAGGTCATCCAAGCGGTCAAAGAACGCCTTGAAAGCTTACATGTAAACGATGTGGAAGTCATCACAACCTACGACCGAAGCGACCTTATCCTTAATGCCATCACTAATCTCCAAAACGTCCTTTTGGAGGAAAGCGTGGTGGTGTTTGCGGTGGTGATGCTCTTTTTGCTCCATGTGCGTAGCGCCCTAGTGGTGCTTATCATTTTACCGCTGACCATTGCGCTGACGTTTTTGCTCATGAAACTGTTTGGGATTGAATCCAACATCATGAGCCTTGGAGGCATCGCGATTGCCATTGGGGCGATGGTGGATGCGTGTGTGGTGATGATTGAAAACGTGCACAAAAAACTCGGCGGCAAAAAAGGCATCAGTGAGACTGAGCGCGTGGCGACCATCATCACCTCTTCCAAGCAGGTGGGGCGGCCTATCTTTTTTGCATTGCTCATCATCGTGGTGAGTTTTTTGCCCATCTTTTCCTTGGGCGGACAAGAAGGAGCGTTGTTTAAACCCCTTGCGTACACCAAAACCTTTGCCATGCTCATTGGGGCTATTTTGGCCATCACCTTTGTGCCTGTGCTCATGGTATTTTTCATCAAAGGCACTCTCCACAGGGAAGAAAAAAACCCCCTTAACCGCTTTTTCATCGCCGCTTATGGGGTGTTGTTAAAATTTTCCATGCGGTTTTGGTACCTCAGCATTGCCGTATTTGTGGGGCTACTCATCTTTGGCTACCACACTTACACCAAACAGCGTTGGGAATTTATGCCCCCACTACACGAGCAAGCCCTCATGTACATGCCCGTTACTTCGAGCGGGATTAGCATCGAAACAGCCAAGGCGTATGCCAAGCAAAGCAACGCCATCATTAAAAGCTTTCCTGAGGTGGAGAGTACCTTTGCTAAAGTGGGCCGCGCGGCGACGGCGACCGACCCCGCACCCCTTTCGATGATCGAAACCATCATCCAGTTTAAGCCTCAATCCCAGTGGCGCGAAGGGGTCACCTACGCCTCTTTACAAGAGGAGATGAACGCCAAATTGCAACTGCCGGGCCTAGTGAATTCGTGGACATTTCCCATTCGTGGACGCATCGACATGCTCATCACAGGAATGCGCACGCCTTTGGGCATCAAACTCTACGGGGACAACGACGAAGCTTTGGAAAAAAGCGCACAGGCTATCGCGACCGCCCTTGGCACCCACCAAGACACGCGCAGTGTTTTTGCCGACAAAAGCAACAGCGGGTATTACCTTGACATCTCCCTCAACCCCGAACCTTTGGCCCAGTATGGCATGGATAAAGAAGCGGTTTTAGAAGTCATCGCTGCTGCTGTGGGGGGCGCAAAAATCAGTACTTTTTTTGAAGGCATCGAACGCTACCCTATCACCTTGCGCCTTGAACTTGAACACCGAAGCGACCTTGAAGCCCTCAAAGCCCTCGCTATCAAAACCCCCTACGGGTTCCAACCCCTTGAAACCTTTGCCACCTTGGCACACACCTTAAGTCCTGGGATGATGAAAACCGAAATGGGCAAAAAAGTCACCTACGTGTACATCACCCTAAACGAAGGGACGTCGTCTAAAACCTACAAGGAAGAAGCCTCAGCGCTGTTGGCCAATGTGCCCCTTCCTACGGGATTTTACACAGAATGGGCAGGGGAGAGCGAATACCTAGAAGGGGCGATGGAACGGCTAAAGTTTATTATCCCCTTGGCGCTTTTGCTCACCTTTGTGCTTATTTTCTTGGGGCTTCGCTCCCTTGGGCAAGCGGTCTTGGTGTTTTTAACCCTGCCCTTTGCGGTGGTGGGCGGGTTTATTTACATGGATTATCTCAACTTCAACCTCTCCATCGCCACTATTGCGGGCTTTTTGGCGCTCATTGGGATTGCAGTTGAAACGGCGATTGTGATGATTATCTACCTCAACGAAGCGGTGGCAACCCTTAAGGTGCGCACCAAGGAAACCTTGCGCCAAGCGGTGTTTGAGGGGGCGGTTTTGCGGGTTCGGCCCAAACTTATGACCGTACTTTCGACCCTTTTGGGCCTTTTGCCCATCATGTGGGCGCAAGGGGCGGGCAGTGAAGTGATGCAACGCATCGCTGCGCCGATGATTGGGGGATTGGTCAGTTCGGCGATTTTAACGCTGTTTATCATCCCCGTGGTGTATTACAAACTCCAAAAAGAAGACCAATAGTCCTTTACATGTAAAGCTTTTTTCTTTACATGTAAAGGCTACAGCACCCACGTAGGAAAGATTTTTTTCTTCACTTTAAAGCGTTTTTCTTTGACTTCATCTACCCGCGCTTGGGAAATGGCCACGTAACTTTGCTTGTCGTAAATGTCGATTTTGCCAATCTCTTTGGCCTCCAATCCCATCTCGCCCGTGAGCGCACCCAAAATGTCGCCAGGGCGCAATTTGTCTTTTTTACCTCCTTCAAGCACAAGGGTACGAAAGGGAGGTTTCATGGAAAAACCACGGCTTACATGTAAGGCATCTTCGCGCTCAAAGTGGCGAGAAGGCGCTTCGTACTGGGCGATTTTTTCCCACTCTCTTGAGGTGTAAAGGCTCACCGCCAACCCCTCTTCCCCTGCGCGCGCGGTGCGTCCGATGCGGTGGGTGTAAGACTCTAGGGTGTGGGGCAAGTCGTAGTTGATGACCATGGCAAGGGCTTTGATGTCAAGACCGCGCGCGGCGACTTCCGTGGCGACCAAGACTGAACAACTGTTGTTCGCAAACTGCACCAACACGTCGTTGCGCTGGTACTGCTCCAAATCTCCATGCAAGGAAAGGGCGTCCACCCCTCGTTTAAATAAAAAATCTGCCACCGTGTTGGCTTCGACTTTGGTGTTGACAAAGACAAGGGCATTGGAAGGCGTAAAGGTCGCAAGCGCGCGCAAGAGGGCTTCGGGCTTTGTGGAGGTTTCGTAAAAGCGCTCTATTACACGGTTATCTTGCGCTTCCACTTCCACGCTTTGAGGCTCACGCTGAATCCGCTGGCTTAACGCCACAATGTCCTCAGGAAAAGTCGCCGAAAAAAGCAAGGTCTGGCGCGCACGTGGTACAAATGCGATGACCTCTTCTACTTCTTCCAAAAAGCCCATGTCTAGCATCCTGTCTGCTTCGTCTAGCACCAACGTTGTAGCTTCGTCTAACACCAAGGTCTTTTTTTGCAAGTGCTTGAGCACACGCCCAGGCGTACCCACCACCACGTGCGCCCCGTGGGCCAACGAGCCAATCTGCGGCCCAAACGCCGTGCCACCGCACAGGGTTAAAATCTTTAGATTAGGCGCAAAACGGGCGATGCGGCGCAGTTCCTTAGCCACTTGGTCGGCCAACTCACGGGTAGGACACAGCACCAATGCTTGGGGCTTGAACCGTTTTACATCCAAGCGCGCCAAAAGGCCCACGCCAAAAGCGGCGGTTTTCCCACTGCCTGTTTTGGCCTTGGCAATGAGGTCATGGCCTTCTAGGATGCGCGGAAGGGCGGCTTCTTGGATGGGGGTCATGGCGTCAAACCCAAGACTCTCTAGGGTTGAAACTAAGGAATCGGGTAAAGGAAGGGTAGCAAAGGAAGGCATGGGGTCTCTTTTTGGTGAAGTATACCAAAAATCGACGTTCTTTTTTGCCGATATAGCTTTAAGATACCAAAGGAGATGCCATGCACATCACCCAAAGCCACTTCACCACCGCTTCTTCCCACCGCCTTGAACGGGCTTAAAGCACCACTGTACGGGTTCAACAGGGCGAATTAGCCCCAATGCCCCCACCCCAAGCACCTCTTCTTGTAAACCTTGACACTTCTTACGCCCTAGACGACGACTACGCCAACCTCGACCCACGCTACCGCATGTTGGCGTTGTTACTGGAACAGATGTTTGGCAAACAAACCCTTGGTAAAGCAAAAGAAGCCCAGTTTCACACCACCCATCCAATACCCACCGCACATAGCGCACCCGTTCATGCCTCTTCTCCCATCATCCATTACCAAACAAGCCTTGAAGAGCGCCAAACCCAAGTGCTAGAGATGCATGCCAACATCGAGCTAGAGGGCGGGGAAAGGCTTGAGGCTTCTTTAAGTCTGCGCTGGGAGCAGCATTTCATGGAAAAAGACGCTTTTTTCATCCAAAACGGACAGGTATTTCGCGACCCCCTCGTTCTCTCACTGGAAGGGACTCAGCCTCTTGCGCACACCACCTTTGCCTTTAACCTTCAAGGCAACGAGGGAAAACTTGTCCACTTAAACGCCAACAGCGGCTACTTGGTGCTTGATAAAAACGGTAACGGAGTGGTTGAGGGCGGACGTGAACTCTTTGGGCCAACATCTGGCGAAGGATTTAAGGAATTAGCGCGTTTGGATGAGGATGGCAATGGGTGGATTGATAAAAACGACAGTTTTTTTTCTCAGCTTAAATTCTGGCACGTAAGCGCATCAAGCGAGCAACTCCTTAGCCTAGAAGAAGTAGGTATCGGGGCGCTTTCTTTACATGTAACCCCTATGGACTACATACACAAAACAAACGCCACTACCCCATTGGCAGCGTTTAAACATGCCTCTTTGGCGCTTACCGCAACACACCAAAGTGCTGCGGTATTTGAAATAGATATCGCTACTTAGCCCTACACTCTCTCTTTGGAAGAGCTTTGTTTGGTTGAAAGAGAGAGGCTAATATCAGCAATCACATCCAACTTTTGCGTGATGTCTTTCATGGCCTCACTTTCACCCTTAGCTGCAATGCTGATTTTCTCAATCTCTTCTTGGGTCGTGACGATTTCATCGACCGTTTTTTGCAGGGCAGGCACAATGCTGTTGACGACTTGCTGCACTTGCCTGATGGCGATATGAATATTATCCGTCAAACGGTTGCTCTGGTCGGAAAGCTTGCGCACTTCGCTTGCCACGACCGCAAACCCGCGTCCGTGTTCTCCTGCGCGCGCGGCTTCGATGGCCGCGTTGAGCGCCAAAAGGTTGGTGTCACTGGCAATGTGTTTAATGGAACTGGTGATGGAGCCTATCTCTTCCACGGCGTTCATGAGATTTTGCGCAAGCGCGTTGGTGTCTTGTACATTTCGCACTTCACCCGTAAGCTTGCCATGGACCAAAGCAATGGTTTTGGCCGTCTCTTCAATGGAACGAAACGCTTCTTGGGTGATGTGGGAAATATCTTTGGTCTGATCAGCCAAAGTGCTCGAAACCGCGCAGGATTCTTGCAGGATTTTTTGGGAATTGATACTCGTGACAATTTGCGCCAACGAACTCACACTCGCAGGGGTTGCAGTGCGTGGCGGACTGGGAATGATGACTGCATCTTGCTTGAGCCCACTGCCATAAGTAGTGTACAACGCCTTCCCGCGCGACACATATCCGTCGGTCCCGATCACGTACCGCACACTAGAGAGTTTTTCGCGCACTTGAGCACTTTCCCACTCATCGAAAGGAACGATAGTGTAAGTCACGTGGGTGAGTTGGTACTGTTTTAAAAATTTGAGCATGACATTGGCGCCCGAAGAACTGTTGTTAAAAATCACCACTTCTTCGCCTTCGGGGATGCGACTCACTGCCACGAAAAAATCCGTAGGCGGCACAAATTCAACAGCCGTTACCCGCTCTTTGCTATAGGTTTTGACCATTTCATCGTAACGGTTTACAAAACACACAATCAAATCAAACGCCTCAGCATCGTACTGTTTGTAATTTTGCAAAGTTGCCGCTTGGTAAGTCACGGCGCCTTTAAGTGTTGCATCCACGAGAGAGACGAGCTCTTGGGTGGTTGCGTCATTAGCACCAATGAGAAGAAGGGAAGCGCTCACGATGACTCCTTGTTGGTAAAACGTTTTGCCAAATCTATCCTATGATACTTTTAGCAAAACCTCAAAAGAACGCCATCGTGTAGTGTAACAAATTTTAGAGACAAAAAAAGGAGTTTTAATTATAAGCTTAATGTTTCTATCTAAAAAAATTTAAAGATTATAGCACTGGACATCTTTACATGTAGAGGAGGCTTTGAACCTCCTTTGCTACTCAAATGGCTAGCTACTTACAGGAGGGGTGTACTTTAGCACCGTGCGCGCAAAATCTACATTTCTAAAAAAGAGCAATTCAAACACAGGGTCAAGGTGCAACGCCGAAGCCTCTAGGCCTTCAAAGGGCGACACTTCAAACCCAACGCCAACTTTGCTGTTTTTTGGTTTCACGCTTACGCGCAAAGGGGCAAGGGCTTTGGCCATATTGAGGGCGTTTTTCTTCTTTTTTTCATCCAAGCCTTCCAAGAGGTCGCGCGAAGTGCGCGGGGCAAAAAGAAGGGTTTCAAGCAAGTCTACCTTGTCTTTAAAGACCACTTTGTTCCATTTCATGATGAGCTGTTCGGTGCGAATGTCGCAAGAGGTTTGTAAAAGCCCGTGGGGCTTAGTGGCGCGAATCGCTTCAATAAGGCCAAGCAAAAAATTGGCCCCACCTAAGGCAGTAGCGGCTTGCGTCAAACGGGTATGAAAAAGTGTTTTTGTAGGAGTGTCGTACTGGTGGAAGGGGTGCATGAAATGGCCTTTGAAAAAGATAAGGAAGTATAACAAAAGTATCTTTCCTTTTTAGGTACAATCTAACCTTAATTTCATTACAAGGAACAGACGCATGCACCGCTTTTCTTTTTTTAATCGCCTTTCTCTTGAAAATCAATCTATTTTGCTTGCAGCAGCCACCAAGACTACCATCCCCAAAGAACACCTTCTGTTTCATCAAGGAGACACTTGCAGACAAATTTTATTTTTAGTAGAAGGTTCCATTCGTGTTTTTAGAAGACATGATTCGGGACAAGAAATCACCCTATACTACCTCAAGCCTTTTGAACAATGCAATGTCAATATCAACAGTGCCTTTGGTAACACTCCTGCCATCGGGAGTGCCATTAGTGAAAGTGAATTGGAAGGGTATATGATTGATGCTAACGTGCTTCACACGCTTTACCGCCAAGAACAGGCCTATCAAGACTATGTGTTTTCTCTTTTTTCTATTAGATTGGAGGAGTTTACGGAACTTGTGGAAGACATTCGCTTTAAAAAACTCGATGAACGCTTGATGCAATGGCTCCAAGATACACCTGAGCAAACCCTCACCATCACCCATGAAAAACTTGCTTCTCATATTGGCACTTCAAGAGAAGTGGTTAGTCGTTTGTTAAAAACCCTCGAAAAAGAAGGGGTGATAACCCTTTCGCGAGGAAAAATCACCAAATGCCCTGTCCAAAAAAGTTCTTTTTTAAAATGGTTTTGATAGTGGATTTGTGATAAAAGTCACAGACAAAAACCGTCTATTCTGTCATGATACCGTCTCTTAAACAATCCCAAGGAGACCACCATGAAGAAGAAATTCACCCTCGTTTTTTTACTTATAGCAGGAGGCAGTTCGCTTGCTTTTGCCCAAGGCGAACAATTGTTCAACAGCCCCACACTTGGCGGCAGTAAAAACGACGCCTCCTGCGTGACCTGTCACGCAGGAGGCGAAGGCCTCAATGCGCCACTTTTTGATAGAAAAGAGTACGTGATGATGGGGCAAACATTTAGCACGCTTGAAGATATTGTCAACATGTGTATTCAAATGCCCCTTGAAGGAAAGGCCATTGACCCCAACGGAGCAGAAATGAAACATCTTTTAAACTACATGAAGACGTTAACAAAATAGTAAAAAAAAAAGAGTCTTTACATGTAAAGACTCTTTTGCCTCTAAAACATTAGTTTCGCCACTTTACTATGTAGTGTTTTACGTTACACAACGGGCAATAATTTAGAGCGCCAAACACAATAGGCACAAGCCCCAAAAGACCCCAATAGCTCTGAAAAATCAGGCCAAGCGTGACGATTATCACGCCTGCGCTGATGCGAAAGGCTCTGCTTGGTTTTTTAATCCCACATGTCATCATCATTCCTTAGGAAAAAATACTTGCCGTAATGCCCTTGTACCAATCTTTGGTAGCAACAGCCGTAGCTTCGTCGGCATTTTCAAAAAGTTCGGCTTTTACTTTAACAGATTTTTCCTCTAAGTAGGCTTGGTGCGTCACGGCGATGGCTGTGGTTGGACTGACCATAGAGTAGCACACATTCGCAGGAAGCTCCGCGCCCACGCGTGGGTCACGCCCGCTCAAACGTCGCCCAATCTGCTCGCCCGCAATGAGCCCGCACGAGTTTGCCATTTGGGCACTTTTGGGAAAGGGGTACTCCCCAAGCACGTCGCCTACGATGTACACATCAGGGTCACTCACGCTTTGAAACCCTGGAGCCACGACTCTGCCCCATCCCGTGCTTGTCACTGCAAGGCCTGCTCCAGTTAACAAAGCACTGGCTTTGTTGGCGGGGATGATATTGGCATCATCAAAGGCCAAGGTTTGTTTCACAAACTGCTTCGTGTTCACATCAAAGACATCGTAAGCGACGACTTTTTTGGCAAGGTCAATGTTTGTAATGTTGCTCGTAGGCAGGTATTCTAAATACCCTTCATACTTCGCAAACGCTTCCAAAAAGCCCTTAGATTTCGTAGTTGGCTTGTCTCTTGGGTCTAAAAGCACCACCTTGGCCTTGCGTCCCTTGGCTTGAAAATAGCTAGCAATCAGCGCAGCACGCTCATAGGGTGCAGGAGGGCAACGATACGCGCCTTTGGGCACGGTGATGACAAAGACCCCTTCTGTAAAGTTTTCCACTTTTTTCTTTAAGGTCAATTGCTCTTCGCCGCCGGTGTAACTGGCAGGAAACAACGTGCGGCACGCTCTGGCTTCCTCGGCGTCTAGCCCAAAAGGTGCGTAATCGTACTCAATCCCGGTGGCAAGGACTAGCAGGGTGTACGCGTACGTGTTTCCAAGGGTTGTGAGGGTTTTGGCCTTGCGGTCGATGGCAATGACTTTTTCGTTGACCACTTCGTAGCCGTAAGTAATGGCGGGCTCCAAGGGCGAAAACAACAACTCTTCATAGCTTGTGCCCTCTACGCCCCCGATCCACAAGTTGCTGTAAGGGCACGAGGCAAAGACGTTTTTAGACTCAAAAATCACAATCTCGGCCTCTTTATTGTGCTCGCGGATGGCCTTGGCCACACTAAGTCCTGCATACCCTCCACCGATGATGGCCACACGCGCCTTCCCATTAAGAGGGTGTGCTAGGGGCGCTACTGACGTTTTTTGTGCTTCATTTTCTTTGGCAACACCGTTAGTCACCACTGCCGCTGCGCCCAATACACTTAACTTTAATGCGTCTCTACGATTCATTTTTTCACCTTTACATGTAGTAATACAAATCACTATTTTATGGAATAATTGCTCCAAAACATCTCGGCATCATAATCTATTTTTTCATCAATGTCAAGTATTTTGACAAGTTTAATCAAGTTTGATATACTACACCTATATTTCCAAAGGATGACGATGAAAAGAATACTCTTAGCTTTTTTATTGCTAACACAGCTGGCTTTTGCAGGTGACCCTCACAAGGGGCAGATTTTTTACCGTTACGTCGTTTCACCTATCACGGACATGCGTGGAGATGCCTTTACTAAAACACATACTAAAGCAGAATGGGAAACACTGATGAGCAAAGAGGGAAAAGGGTTTTTAACCGCTTACAACATACCCCAAGGCACGCTAGATGCGGAAGCTTTGGAGCACTTGAGGGCGTTTTTCATCCACTACGCCAAAGACAGCGACGTGGTAGCCGTGTGTGAGGAGCTATAGCCCCACCAAAAGTCCCAACCCAAAAAGGCCAAGCACCACGCCTGAGCCTTTTTGAATCCACCCTATTGCCCCATACAAACGTGCTTTAGTGTGGCGATTACCCGCAAGAAGTGCCACCACCATGTCCCACCCAAGCACCACCGCCACCATCCACACCCCGTACCAAAGACGCATTTGCATCCCCGTATCTGGGCTTACCATCGCCCCGAACAACACCCAATAAAACAGAGCATTTTTAGGGTTAAGCACCGCAGAGCCAAACCCAAGGGCCACGTGTTTTCCCCATGCCTTTACATGTAAGGCTTTGCTAGCACTCTCACGCACTTTTGGCGCGCGCAAAAGATGCCATCCGATGTAACACAAATAGACCCCACCAAGGCTTCGCACCACTACAAAAAAGGTTTCGTGCTGGGTCAACAGTGCCGCACTACTGAGCGCCAAGGCGATATACACCCCATTGCCCAAGGCAATCCCCAAGCACACCCCAAAGGCATAGCGCAACGGAAGCCGCAAGGCTGTTTGGATGATGAGAAAAAAATCAGGCCCAGGACTCAACAACGCCAAAAAATGCGCCCATGCTACCAAGAAAAATTCCATAATACTCCTTAGAGTTCTTTCAGAACTCTCAATACGCTTTTAGAGCAAAGCTCCAAAAGCTACGCTAACGCTACGCACACTTACGCAGAAAGCCCACGCACCTTTGGTGCTTTGTGCGTTAACGATGAAGTATAGAAAAATCTAGGCTTTTAAATCTTGTAAAAAATTGCGTTGGTAGGCTTTGGGGGTTTGGGTGGTGAAGGCTTTGAAGTGGTGGTGAAAATGGCTTTGGTCGTAAAAACCGCACATTTGGGCAACCTCGGCGATGACGCGGCCTTGCTGGAGGTAGCGGCGCGCCGCCTCGATGCGGCAGTTGAGCCTAAAGGCGTGGGGCGTGACCCCAACACTGGCTTTAAAAGCACGAATCAACCCGTACACACTCCCACCCGCCGCGTGGGCAAGCGTTTCAAGGGGCAACTCTTCTTCTAGGTTACATGTAAGCATCTCTTGCGCCCGCGCTATGCAAGGAGTACTGGGCATTGCGGGTAAAAAGCGCACGCGCTCTAGCAACGCGCCAAAAAACTCCGTCAGTTTTTCCTCTTTTTCCATCCTAAACCCCTTGGGGTCTAGCAAGGTGGTAAGGGTGTCAAAATAGTGCGCTACCAACGAAGCATCTTCAAGGAGTGAGGTTTGAAAAGGGGCAAACACTTCACGTCCTTGCAAGGACGCGCACCACGCGGTGTCGAGGTAAAGCATCCCGTACGTGCGGGGTTTAGAAGGAGAAGGATTGCACGCATGAAGCACGTGGGGGTTGATGAGGGCTAACGTGCCGCTTTGTAGCGTAAACGCTTTCTCTCCTAACGTAAACTCCACCTCGCCCTCAAGCACCGCCCCGATGCTAAGACGTTGGTGTAGATGGGATTTAAAATGTTCAAAACTGCGGGTCGCAAACCGCGCTTCCGCAAAAGGCAAGGTGCCCGCTTGCACCCTACACGACCCTTAGGGGTGTCGCTTCGCGCGCTAATACTTCGCCGATGATGCACGTGTGTACGTAACCCAAATCCTGAAGCACAGCGATGCTTTGCCGTACTTCTTTTTCAGGCAAGGCTACCAGTAAGCCACCCGAAGTTTGCGCGTCAAAGAGCGTGATGTCCACGTCGTCCTTACATGTAAGGAAACGCTCAACATGCGATTTGTTGGCATAACTTCCTGCGGGGATGATGCCCATGTCTGCGTAAGTCTTGGCACTCTTTAGCACCGGTACCGCCCCTTGGGCGATGCACAACGTGACCTTATCTGCCGCCATTTCCAAACCATGTCCCAACAGTCCAAAACCCGTCACATCCGTGCACGCACTCACCGCCAAAGGACGCAATGCGCGCATAGCGTGGACGTTGAGCTGCGCCATAATCTGCGCGGCTTCGCACGCCTCGGCATCACTTAGCAAATCTGCCTTGATAGCGGTCGAGAGAATCCCCATGCCAAGGGGTTTGGTGAGGAGTAGCACATCGCCCACGCGCGGCGTGTTGTTGCGCCAAAACCGCTTAGGATGCACCATGCCCGTCACCGAAAGGCCATAGTACATTTCAGGGGTTTCGATGGTGTGTCCGCCTGTAACGACCCCGCCGCATTCTAGCACCTTGTCGCGTCCGCCTTCTAAGATTTCCCGCAAAAGCGCACGGGGATGGTGACATCCATCAAACCCCACAAGGTTCAACGCACTGAGCACCTCTGCCCCCATGGCAAACACGTCGCTGAGGGAATTTGCCGCGGCAATCTGTCCGTACACAAAGGGGTCATCCACCACTGGCGTGATAAAATCCACCGTTTGCACCAAAGCTTGGGTTTCGTTGAGCGCGTACACGCTGGCATCTTCACTGCCTTCACTGCCAACAAGCACGTTTGGATGCGGGGCATAAAGGCCGCTAAGGGTGTTTGTGAGATCCTCCGGACCCAACTTAGCAGCACAACCCGCAGCCTTGACGTATTTAGTCAGCTTGGCTTGGTTGTTTAAAATCATGACATTCCTTAGAGTTTTTTCAAAACTCCTGACACGCCTTTGAAGCAAAGCTCCAAAGACTACGCTAACGCTGAGTTCTCCTCAGCGGAGGGTTCGCGCACCTTTGGTGCTTTTGGCTTCCTTACAGGCTAATCACATCCTGAGCGTTTAGGAGCATTTCGATGGTGCTGTACGCATTGCCAATCACCCCTACTTTGAGGGCATCTTGCACCTTGTAAAACTCCAAGCACACGCCGCATGAGTAGATTTCTACGCCTTTATCAGCAAGAGCTTTGAGCACGGCGATAACGTCACTTCCCTCGGGTGCAGTAGTGAGCAAGACGCCCTTGTTGACACAAATAATGCGGCTTGGCAAGGCTTTTTGCTCTAGCACGGTTTTTAAAAAACCAACCATGAGCATTCCGCCTAACTCGCCCTCGCCCACTTTGTCATCTTTAATAAAAAGGGTTTTGTTCAAAAATCCACTGGGAGCCGAAGGAACGATGTCGCAACCGTAGCCCTTCACAAGGGTGATGAGCGTTGCATCGCCTTGGACGCTCTCGCGCACTTCACACCCGCTGTTTTTCCCAAAACGCATGACGTTTTCGCGTGAGGCAACGGAATTGACAAGCACTTCAAGGACGGCGTCCTCTGGCAAAGATTCAAGGGCTTTTTTGGTCTCAAGGACAGGCTGGGGACATTCTAAATTGCGGCAATCGATTTGCATTATTACTCCAAAATGGTGGTTTACATGTAAGGGGTTTGGCGCTTGAACTCAAGCCTAAAAAGAAGCTGCCCACATTTTGTGGGCAAAGGGGTTATTTGAAATTGGTAGCAATCCACGCTTGCGCGGCTTCAACGGTGTCAAACTTCTGGCTTTTAGCCACTTGTACGCCACCTTCGTAAAAACGGATGCGAATGCCATCTTGCACTTCGTCTATCTTGATGCGGGTAATTCTTTCAGTGTTAAGATACACACGGTCGTTTAGTTTAATAAACATGGTCACTCCTTTTAAATTTCGCTGATTCTATCATGTTTGGACTAAAACTACGAAAACTCCCGCTTATTGCGAGGTTTTAAAAATAGCTCTTTAAAGCGCTCGTTGGCGTACGCTTCGATGTCTGCTTGCAAGGTTTTGTACGCGTCCATGAGTGCATATGCTTCAGGAGTTAGGGTCGTGCCGCCACTTTCACCGCCGCCTTTTTGAGTTTCCACAAGAGGGCTTGGGAAGCTTTTTTGCAAAATCTGAATGTGACTCCACGTTTTTTTGTAATTCATCCCCAGTTTTTCCGCCGCCCCTGAGATAGAACCTGTTTGCGCTACATCTTCTAAAACTTCGGTTTTGCCCTTACCAAAAAGCAGTTCGCCTTTTTCGTTCTCAATCCATGTTTTGGTTTTAACATAAAGCCTGACCCGTTTTTTTTCTTTAAAACAGCCCAGTTCGCAATATTTCACATCAATGTTGCATTTATCCAGTGTTCCACGGACTTTTTTAAGCCCAACGCCTGCGGCCGTGCCTCTGGCATCTTTGCAAAACACTTTTTTATTTTCATCCAACAAAGGCTCTAAGCGCGTTTTAACTTCGTCACTAAACTCATCTTTTTCCAATTTTCCAAACTGCCCCAGTTCACAATCACTGATGCGCACACCCATGGCTTTGGCGGTGTCACCTACGGTGCGCACCGCTTCTTTTGTTTTGGCGGCAACCTTGTAGGCATCTTTACATGTAAGCTTGCCTTCTTCGTTAAGGTTTTCTTTGATGTGGCGCTCTAATTCAGACATGGATGCGCTCCGGCGCGTTGTAGATGTTCATGCGGTCATTGCGGGCAAAGCCCACCAATGTAAGGTTAAATTTCTTGGCAATCATGAGTCCCAGACACGTGGACGCAGTACGTGAGACAAGGATAGGAATCCCGTGCATGACCGCTTTGGCGACCATCTCTGAAGAGAGTCTGCCGCTCACCATCAAAAATGCTTTAGAAACATCAGCACCCGCTAAACGCGCTTTGCCAATGGCTTTGTCGATGGTGTTGTGTTGGGCGATGTCTTCGCCGATAAAAAAGGTTTTCTCATCAAGAAAAAGCTTGGCCGTGTGCACACAACCTGTTTGCTCATACAGCGGACACTCGGTATAGAACTGGCTCATTTGCGTTGAAAGAAGGCTTGCTTCGATAGTTAAAGGGTTGTGAATGACCTTTGCCTCAATGGCTTCGGGGTCGATGTTGGCTGTCATGCCGCGCCCGCAACCGCTAATGACTACCCCTTCAGCATTAAGTTTGCCAATATTGGCGGCGTTGACTTTGGCTTCAATCTCTACACCCATGCCATCATTCACCAGCTCCATGCGTGTAATATCATCAAATGTTTCAATGATATTTTCACTCATCAGGTACCCAAGCGCTAATGCTTCTTGGTCTACAGGTGTGGCCATCACCGCACCCACGCGTTCACCATTAACAATGAGTTCGAGTTTAATTTCACGCACAAGAGTGTCATCAGTCTCTATTTTTTTGCCGTCTTTGATTTTTGTAATCTGTGTGGTATATACGGGTTCCATCATCTGTTTCCTTCTTTTAAAATACGCAATCTTAGCACATTACCCCCTAAGGTAAGTTACTAAAACCGTGTAAAAAGGCAGCGCCCACTCCGGCACCGCCCCTTACATGTAAAGCAAAGGCGACTTACACTTCGCCTTTTTCTTTAAGTTTCTTGTAGTACGAAGAGTGCAATATCCGCACTTCTTCTTCTTCCATGTGGCCATCGATGATGCTATGTACCGCACCTTTAATGGCGAACATAGACATGTACACATGGGTAATAAACAGTGCAAGCACAGCAAAGCCTACCACGTTGTGCAAAATAGCCGCTAAGCGTAGCAAGTCAATCTGGCTAAGGCCTGTAAGGCTTACTAGCATGCTCATGTCAAAGTCAAGCAAGTACATCATTACACCCGTAATGACCATGACAAGACTGCCTAGGGTTGCTATCCAGAACCACATCTTTTGGCCTGCGTTGAACTTACCTGCAGGAATGGGCTTTTTCTCCTTAGAGAGATACCCGCCTAGAATCATCATCCATTTGATGTCATCAGTATTTGGAATGGCTTCTTTGACCCACATGAAAAACATAGGAATCACGACAAGTGCAAAAGGAATGGTAAAGAGTCCGTGCAAATCTTTGCACAAAGTAACAAACCACCCTCCCCCAAAGAAACTTCCAAACACCATCACGATACCCGTAGGGATAATGACGATAAAGCTAATGGCTGCAATTTGGTGAATAACACGGTTAAAAAGGCTGAAGACTTTAATCTTCTTTCCCCCATGAGGAAAAACCTTAGGGCCGATGACCAAATAGTGCAGTAAAAAAACCGCAGGCACGCCTACGATGATGGCTAAAAAGATAGGGACAAAGTATTGGTTTTGTAAAAGGGTGAACAAAGGACCAAGACCGGTGCTTCCCTCTTTGCCGTAGCCAAAGATATTTGTGATGCGTCCCTCGCCCCAGATGGGGTTCTCAGCGGCAAATACCGCTGAGACCATTAGGGGGAGAAGGAGCAGAGCACCAAGACGGTGTTTCATCTTTTGCTCCTTCATTAGTACGCTGTACTCCACCCATAAGGCATACCTTGCGTTCCTTTGCCTTTACTAACAAGGCGCTGGCGGTAGATTTCAGCAACAGACTCACCATCACCTACTAACAAGGCTTTTGTGGAACACATGGCCGCACATACAGGAACTTTGCCCTCAGCAATGCGGTTTTGTCCATAGAGTTGACGCTCTTTTTCTGAGTTAGTCTCTTCTGGGCCGCCTGCACACATGGTACATTTATCCATAGCTCCCTTGGTACCAAAGGCACCATCGCGTGGGAACTGCGGTGCGCCAAAAGGACATGCATATAGACAATAGCCACATCCAATGCAAGTCTCTTTGCTGTGAAGGACGATTCCATCTTCTCGCACATAGAAACAATCCACCGGACACACCGCTTCACATGGCGCATCGGTACAGTGCATACATGCCACAGAAAGGGAGAACTCTTTGCCCTCGACCCCTTCATTAAGCGTGATTTCTTTACGTCGGTTTACACCTACGGGAAGCTCGTGGGCTTCCGCACACGCAACGCTACATCCGTTGCAGTCGATACAACGGGCCTCATCACAGTAAAACTTCATTCGCTGCATAATTTCGCTCATGACTCACCCCCTACGCTTTTTCGATGCGGCAGAGGCCGCCTTTGGTTTCGGGGATTTGTGTAATAATGTCATACCCGTAGTTCGTTACCGTATTTGCACTTTCGCCTCTTGAATATGGCGTGGTGCCCTCAGGATAACGCTCTGTCAAATCCTTACCTTGGAAATGCCCTGCCCAGTGGAATGGCAAAAAGATGCGATCAGGCAGTACTGACTGTGTAAAACGTGCCTTAACCTTAATCTTCGTACCTTCAGGTGAATGTACCCACATCATCGAACCGTTTCGGATGCCATGCGTTGCTGCCAAGTCAGGGTTAATATCCGCAAACATTTCTGGTGTCAATTCAACCAAGTACTTAGAGCCCCTGTTTTCAATACCTGCACCATTCATGTTAACCAAACGTCCCGTTACCAAGTTGATAGGGAACTCTTTGGCAAAATCTTTGCTCTGCTGAAGCGAAGCAAACTTTGTTGTTACACGGTAATGTCCTTTGCGATCATTAGCAAAAGAGGGGTATTTTTTAGCCAAATCAGTACGTGGCGAGTGGAGCGGCTCACGGTGAATTGGCATCATGTGGTCAAGTTTTTCCCACTCCCACACAATACAACGCGCTCTGGCATTACCATAAGGGGCAACACCTGCTTCCATACATTTTTGCGCAATAAGATTGCTCTTATCTACTTTCCAGTTAGCGCCCATAGCTGCTTTTTCAGCATCTGAGAGCTTAATGCCAAGAACTGCTTCGATGTTATCCTTAGTAATTTCTGGATAACCGCCCTTGACTTTGGAGCCTTTCACTGTAGCCGCAGGACCTGCAAGCTGGCTTACACCGTTGTGCTCTAGGCCATAACGGTTTCTAAAGCCCATACCGCCTTCAACAACAGGACGGTCGGTGTTATAAAGAATTGGACTACCGCTGTGGGTTTCTGTCCAGCAAGGCCATGGAAGACCATAGTACTCGCCTTTCATTGGGCCAAAGCCACGTCCTGAAATCTCATCAAACATGTGCCAGTTGTCCGTATGCTTTTTGATACGCTTGGCTGTCCAGCCTGTTAGGCCGATGGTTTTAATAATGCGAGCGATTTCATCGGTTGCATCATCAGGCCATGTAAAGGTTTTTTTGTTCTCTTTCATGAGCATAGCTTTGGTGTACTGCTCGTAAAAGCCTAGGCGCTTGGCAAGTTCAAACATGATTTCATGGTCAGGCTTGGACTCATACAAAGGCTCAATGACTTTATAACGCCACTGGGCACTTCGGTTAGTAGCCGTTACAGAACCTTCGGTCTCAAATTGTGTTGATGAAGGAAGAAGGTATATGCCATCTTGCTTGTCGGTCAAAATAGCCGCTTCGTTCACAAAAGGGTCTGCAAGAACAAGCATCTCAAGAGCATCTAGCCCTTTTTTGATTTCTGCTTGCTGAGCAATACCTGTAATACCATTACCCAAAACAAAAAGCGCTTTAAGGCGTGTGCCCGCATTGTTGCCAGTGCTGTCTGCGCCACCGGTTGCGCCCTCATGCCAACGGGCAAGGGTGAAACCAGGTTTGCTCATCATCTCTTTTGATTTGTGCTGGGAAAC
The DNA here is from genome assembly GCF_016937535.1 of Sulfurospirillum tamanense. Lineage (NCBI taxonomy): Bacteria > Pseudomonadati > Campylobacterota > Epsilonproteobacteria > Campylobacterales > Sulfurospirillaceae > Sulfurospirillum > Sulfurospirillum tamanense. The sequence continues at coordinate 169,738 of NZ_JAFHKK010000001.1, forward strand.
AAGCCAGTCAAAATCCACACCCCATTGGGAAGCGAAATATTTCCAAGCACCTTCAGCCAAACCATAATAACCAGGCAAGTTATCTGCCAAACAACCCATATCTGTGGCACCCTGAACGTTATCATGGCCACGAAGGATATTAGTACCGCCGCCTTCTTTACCCATGTTGCCAAGAGCAAGCTGAAGGATTGGAGCGAGACGTGTGTTGCCTGTACCAATATTGTGCTGAGTTAAACCCATCGCCCAAATCAGTGTACCAGGTCGGTTTTTAGCATACACATTTGTAATTTGAATTAATTTCTCTGCAGAGACGCCTGTGACATCTTCCACCACTTCGGGTGTCCATTTTTTGGCTTCTTCGCGAATTAAGTCCATAGCATACGTTCGGCTATCAATATGCTCTTTATCTTCCCAACCGTTTTGGAAAATGATGTTAAGCATGCCGTACATAAAGGCGATATCTGTTCCTGGACGAATGGCTGCATGGAAATCTGCTTTTGCAGCAGTTCGTGTAAAGCGAGGGTCTACAACAATAATTTGTGCATTGTTGCGCTCTTTGGCTTTCAAAAAGTGCTGAAAACCTACTGGGTGATTTACCGCTGGGTTTGCACCAAAAATAATAATAGCTTTTGCGTTTTGGATATCTCCAAGTGAGTTGGTCATAGCGCCATAACCCCATGTATTCGCCACACCGGCGACTGTTGCACTATGTCAGATTCGAGCTTGGTGATCTGTGTTGTTTGTTCCAAAAAATGCTGCAAACTTTCTAAAATAGTAAGCTTGCTCGGTACTGATTTTTGCTGAGCCTAGAAATTGCACCGCATCAGGTCCGTCTGTTTTTTTAAGGTCAGCCATTTTTTTAGAAATTTGATCAAGGGCTGCATCCCAACTGATGCGCTTCCACTGACCATTTTCTTTGACCATTGGGAATTTTACACGCGTTTGTGCACGTGCTAGATCGATCATTCCCGAGCCTTTACAGCAGTGACCGCCAAGGCTGATAGGATGGTCTTGGGCAACTTCTTGGCGTACCCATACACCGTTTTGAACTTCGGCGATAACACCGCAGCCAACTGAACAAGACGTACAAATGGTCTTGACTAATTTTGAACCTGGGAATGGGTTTTTAACCTCTTCCTCGGTTGCGCTTCGTGTTGCTCCGCTACTTGCAAAGCCCGACGTTGCTCCAAATGCACCCGCTATTGCGGCCATTTTTAGAAAGCTTCGTCGCCCGACTTTGTGCGCTAGAACACGTGTTGCGTTCTCTTGCATCGAACTCTCCTTAGATTACTTGGCAGATTGGTAATATGCTTCCCAAGCCTGCGTTTTTTTGTAAAGAATCTCTGTCTTTGGAGATTTCCCTACAACAACACCACCCGAACTGTATGACTGCTTTCCTGAAGCGGCAACTGCTGCAACAGCAGTAACAGCACCAGCGACCGCTGCTTTTTTCAAAAAGCCACGTCTTGCCTCGACCATACAATCCTCCTTATGATGAATTTAACTTCGCGAAGAAGTTACCTTTGCCTTACATGTAAAGCAAAGGTAACCCCTTGAGGTTACGCGTCACAGACTCCTGACTCGCAAGATGCTTTAACTGCACGCTCTGCATCACGCTTGGCTTTGTTGGCCGCACGACGCTGCATCTCTTGTTCATCTGCCAACTCTTGCTTTGTTTTTTTAGCCTCTTTTTTGGGCACTTTTGCCACTTCAAAATAGAGCCGTTCAAACTCCATAAACGCATTAAGTAAAATGGCTACATCTTTGTAAACATCGCTTTTGTTGTGAGTAAAGAGTGCCTCGACAACTTCATCCACAAAAGGGTTGATGATTTGCTCAAACAAACAATGCTGAATGTTGTCGTATTCTTTGTGTCCCTCAACACTCAACGCAACCAAATCGTGCATAAACGTCAACAAGAAAGGCAATGTATCTTCGTTGTCTTTAAAGGTGGCTTCATTGCGGCGGATTTTTGTTTTAGCAATAAATCCACGCACCTCAACCAGTTTTTTACCCGCCTCATGCCCCTCTTCATAAAAAGAGGCTGAAGTGCGAATCACACGTCCTACAAAGGCATGAAAAAGTGCGTCGTACTCTTCAATTAAGGGTTGCGTTCCTTGCGTGTCCAGTGTGGTTAATACTCTTTTTGCCGCAGCACCTGAATGCTCATCAAGGGGATTGGTCCCAATAACCGCCAACGCATCGTCAACGCCTTCAAAACGATTAGCCTCCGTAGAATACACAAGAAACTTGCTCAGTAGACCATAATAAAGGGCACGTGCTTTGTTGGTGGAAGTTTTATCAATCATTATTTTACCTTTACGCCCATGACGGTCGTTTGAACGCAAATGCAAAGGAGAGTATCGTATTACCTTTGACGGCATGCACCGCATCCACTTGGTCAATGGCTGTTTACCGAATTGTAGGGACTCTTCCATTAAAGCTTTCTTAATAAAAGAGCTAAAAAGTCCTGTTCATAGGGGTTTTATAGGGGTTTTTCTCTACCCATCGAAGGTAAAAACGATGGTTAAGAGTGGTTTTCTTTTTTGTTTTTTTGTATTTATATTTTTCTATTTTTCCCCATAGTTCGATGGTCCAAAAATATGCAAATTTTGCATATTTTTGGACAGAGTCAATACAAATTATAACAAAAACAAATCAAAGTATTTTGTTAAATTTTTCCTTCTTTTTGTAACTTTTTGTAGTACGAAGAGTGCAATATCCGCACTTCTTCTTCTTCCATGTGGCCATCGATGATGCTATGTACCGCACCTTTAATGGCGAACATAGACATGTACACATGGGTAATAAACAGTGCAAGCACAGCAAAGCCTACCACGTTGTGCAAAATAGCCGCTAAGCGTAGCAAGTCAATCTGGCTAAGGCCTGTTAGACTCACAAGCATGCTCATGTCAAAGTCAAGCAAGTACATCATTACACCCGTAATGACCATGACAAGACTGCCTAGGGTTGCTATCCAGAACCACATCTTTTGGCCTGCGTTGAACTTACCTGCAGGAATGGGCTTTTTCTCCTTAGAGAGATACCCGCCTAGAATCATCATCCATTTGATGTCATCAGTATTTGGAATGGCTTCTTTGACCCACATGAAAAACATAGGAATCACGACAAGTGCAAAAGGAATGGTAAAGAGTCCGTGCAAATCTTTGCACAAAGTAACAAACCACCCTCCCCCAAAGAAACTTCCAAACACCATCACGATACCCGTAGGAATAATGACGATAAAGCTAATGGCTGCAATTTGGTGAATAACACGGTTAAAAAGGCTGAAGACTTTAATCTTCTTTCCCCCATGAGGAAAAACCTTAGGGCCGATGACCAAATAGTGCAGTAAAAAAACCGCAGGCACACCTACGATGATGGCTAAAAAGATAGGGACAAAGTATTGGTTTTGTAAAAGGGTGAACAAAGGACCAAGACCGGTGCTTCCCTCTTTGCCGTAGCCAAAGATATTTGTGATGCGTCCCTCGCCCCAGATGGGGTTCTCAGCGGCAAATACCGCTGAGACCATTAGGGGGAGAAGGAGCAGAGTGCGTAAAGAATTTTTCATGCCACCCCCTCTAGTGCACCGCAGCACTAACGATTTCCACGTCGCAAAACGCGCTTTGTAATAACATCCGAAACAGAAGCCGAATCGCCTGCTAGCAACGCCTTGGTGGAACACATAGACACGCACACAGGCAATTTTCCCTCGGCCAAACGATTTTGTCCGTAAAGTTTATATTCCGCATCACTCAATGTCTCTTCTGGGCCACCCGCACAAAATGTACATTTGTCCATGGAGCCTTTTGTTCCAAACACACCAGAGCGTGGGAACTGCGGTGCGCCAAAAGGGCACGCATACAGACAATAACCACATCCGATACATGTCTCTTTATCGTGCAGTACAATTCCATCCGCACGGATATAGAAACAATCCACCGGACACACTTGCTCGCACGGGGCATCGGTGCAGTGTTGGCACGCGATAGAGAGTGTTCTCTCCTTGCCTATAATCCCCTCATCAAGCGTGATTACCCGACGACGGTTTACCCCAACAGGGAGATGATGGGCTTGTTTGCACGCTACATCACAACCATGGCACTCAATACAACGATTCTCATCGCAGTAAAATTCCATTTTAACGTTTGTTGTTGACATGGCCCACCCCCCTAAGCTTTCTCAACACGGCAGAGTGTACATTTTGTCTCTGGTGTTGTGGTTACAATATCAAATCCATAACTAATGATGGTGTTTACCGCTTCGCCTAGGGCGTACGGCTCCATTCCTTTTGGATAGCGACCCACGATTGATTCGCCTTGGTAAATGCCCGAGAAAGTATATGGCATAGAAACCGTATCATAAGCCACGCGGTAGCTAAATTTGGTCTTAACTTTAATGCGCAGTCCGGTAGTTCCATAAACCCACACCATATCCCCATCTCTAAGACCCAATTCATGGCCCTTGTCTGGGTGGATTTCTAGCAATGGTTCAGGCTCAACTTCTGCCAAGTACAAAGATGCACGGCTTTCCGTGCCCGTACCAAGGTGCGCTACAACACGGCCAGAAAGGAGTTGAAGCGGGTACTCTTTTGCCCAAACTTTCTCATTTTGGCGACTTTCGTATTTAATGAATGCACGATAATGGTTCTCTTGGTCTTTGTAGGTTGGGTACTTAGAAATCAAATCAGGCCGTGGCGAATGAAGCGGTTCACGATGCTTTGGAACTTGGTCAATCCACTCCCACACGTGGGTTCTTGCCTTGCCGTTTCCATAAGGACAAAGACCCGCTTGAAGTGCTTTTTCAACCAAAATATTGCTCATATCCGTGGACCAGCTCTTTCCTTGCACTTTCTCTTTTTCTGCTGGAGTTAGAGTGGTTCCAGTGATTTGTTCAACGTTGGCAGCCGTAATATGGTCGTGGCCTTTTACCCCATTAGAGGAACCAACAACGGCAATATCTGCCAACAAGCTTTCGCCGCTTGGTGCCTTTGGCGTCCAGCGGGTTCTAAAGCCCATACCGCCTTCGCTTGCAGGAATGCTATTGTTATAAAGGATTGGAGTGCCTGGGTGTTTTTCTGTCCAACACGGCCAAGGAAGACCAAAATACTCGCCCTTAAATGGTCCTGTTCCTCGCAATGTTTTGGAGTCAAACATGTGCCAGTTTTCGCTTTGGGCTTTGATGCGTTCAGGCGTGATGCCTTGCAAACCAATACTGCGAATCGCTTGGGTGTATTCACGGGTTGCATCTTCTGGCCATTGGAAATTGCCTTTACCATCACCCATTGCACGTACTAATTCATTGTAAAAACCGAGTTTTTTAGAGAGTTCAAACAAAATATCATGGTCAGTTTTGCACTCATACATAGGCTCAACCACTTTATGACGCCACTGAGTACCACGGTTTGTGGAGGTTACGGTTCCGCTGGTTTCAATCTGACTCGCCGCTGGAAGGATGAAAAGGTTGTTTTTCATTTCTGCGATGGCAGCCATGTCGTTTACAAACGGGTCAATGATGACGCATAATTCTAGCTTTTCCATTGCCTCTTTTGTGACATTTGTTAAAGAGATTGCAGAAAGACCGCTTCCCATATTCATCATACCACGGACTGGCGTGCCTGTATTGTTTTTGGCATTGCCTTCATCCAAAACACCAAAACGCCACGTAGCCACACTAAAGCCTGTTTTGTGGAGCATTTCAGGGGTTTTAAACCGTGATTGCATCCATTTGTAGTCCACTTTCCAGTTAGAGCAAAAATATTTCCAAGCACCCTCAGCCAAACCATAATACCCTGGAAGCGAGTGGGCAAGGTTGGACATATCTGAAGCACCTTGAACGTTATCGTGTCCACGGAGAATATTACATCCACCGCCTGGTTTTCCAAGGTTTCCAAGAATGAGTTGCAAAATAGCCGTTTGGCGCGTATTTCCAGTACCCACGGAATGTTGGGTCAATCCTTGGTTGTAAATGAGCGTAGCAGGCTTTGCCCGTGCCATGGTTTCCGTAATCTCGATGAGTTGTTGCGCTGGTACACCTGTGATGTCTTCTACCACTTCAGGAGTGTACTGTTCTGCTTCTTTGACTGTCTCCTCAAAACCATACACACGCTGAGCGATGTACTCTTTGTCATGAAGATTGTTTTTGATGATATGTCGAATCATGCCGTACATAAAAGCGATGTCAGTTCCTGGGCGGATTCTGGCAAATATGTCTGCTTTGGCAGCTGTTCGGCTGTAATGAGGGTCAACCACAATGATTTTTGCACCCGTTTCCTTGGCGCGCAAAATATGCACCATGCCGACAGGGTGGGCTACCGCTGGGTTAGCACCGATAATAAAGACGCATTTAGAATTTTGGATATCGCCTAGGTGGTTTGTCATGCCGCCATACCCTAATGTATTCGCCACACCGGCGACTGTAGGAGCATGTCAAACGCGAGCTATGGTGTCAATATTATTCGTTCCATAAAATGCTGCAAATTTTCGTAAATAGTATGATTGTTCCCCAGAAACTTTAGAAGAACCTAAAAACATCATGCTATCTGGACCATATTTGTCTCGTAAGCCTTGCATTTTTTTAGAGATTTTATTCATAGCGTCGTCCCAACTGACGCGCTTCCATTCACCGTTTACTCTCTCCATTGGATAACGAAGACGTTTTTCGCTTCTAACGCGGTCAATCATATCCGCGCCCTTACAACAATGTCCACCAATACTTACTGGATGGTCTGCTGCTGGCTCTTGGCGAACCCAAACTCCATTTACAACTTCTGCTATAATTCCACAGCCGACTGAACAATAGGTGCACACGGTTCGTACTTTTTGTGAAGAGGGGTACTTTTCCTTCAATTCCTGCCCGCTAGCAGGTCTTGTCACCTTTGATTGGTCGGCACCTAGTGCTTGTGTAGCACCTGCTGCGCCTGCGATCGCACTCATCTTCAGAAATTTTCTTCTGCTGATGCCGCAACTACTCCATGTTTCGCTCATCTTTTTCTCCTTAGGTTAATACGCATTTTTGTAGAAATCTTCCCAGTGACGTGTTTTTTGATACAACACTTCTACTTTTTTAGACCTGCCTTTAACCACTGTAGCTGAAGATTTTTCAGCTCCCAAGCTTTGGGATGCAAGCAACGACGTACCAGCAGCTGCTAATACGGTTGTTTTACCTGCATTGACCAAGAATGACCGTCTTGGATTTGGTTGGTGTTCCACGGGCGTAACCTCCTTTATAAGATTTGGGAAATACCCACACAAAGTTTCCAAAAAACCTTGCGTAGGCATTGCCTACTATTTAAGATACTCCCTTTCAAAAGCCATAAATCCCTCCAAAATCTGGATAATGTCTTTGTAGTGGTTAGCCAAAGAGTGCTCTTTTACCTCATCCATAAATGTTTTTATCACAGGAGAGATGTATGTATTGAAAATCTCTTGTTCTTCCACAACAAACGCTTTTCCTTCGACGCAATAACGCATCATTAAAAAAAGATAGCCCAGATGGTCTTCCGTCTCCTTAAAAATCTTTTCATTGCGTCTTATGGGCAAGGCTTTGAGTGTTTGGCGAATATCAACTAAAATTTCCCCATTTAAGCGTCCCTCTTTATAGTGGGAAACATAGGGCAAAACCATTTCACCCTTCATGGGAATCATAAAAATATCATCATACTCTTTGAGCAAATTTTCCACACCGTTAGCTTCCAACTCTTCGTGCAAACGTTCAAAATTTTGCGCCACCACATCTTCTAATGGAGAGCTTTTAAATAGTCCTATTTGTTCTTGAAGCAACCCAGCTCGCCCCTCCAAAAGAGGGTACAAAAAACACCCCGCAAAAAAGTCATAGTAGAGTGTGCGGGCTTGGTCAATGCCAGACATGGCTTGCGTATCCCTTGGTGCTTTTTGCACAGATTTCATTCATTAACTCCTTTTTCATTCTTTACATGTAAGGCTTGCACCAAAGCACTTAAGCGTCTATCGAAGTCCTCTTGAGGCTCTTTTGTCTCCTCAAAACTCATTTTTACTAAAGCTTGTTCTTTAGATAATGCTTCTTCAAATTCTTGTGGTGATTTTGCCCACAAAATCGCCTTTTTGTCATAAATCCGACGGTACAATTCATTGACACAATAGATTGCTTTTTTGGTAGATTCTGGAAGTTTTGAGTCATACACGACCACATTTACCCCAAGGTTTTGAAGCATTACAAGCCAATGCCAATCACTAAACCCTCCGCATCCTTGCACCACCACAGGCACAATCCCCTCTGGCAAGGCAATCCCTCTTAAAGATTCTAACGCCCAAGCAGGGATGACAACCAAGCGCTTATGGGCACATTTTTGGACTGTTTTTTGAAGCATTGCTTGGGTAAAGGGGATGTAATCTAGCGCTCTTGTCGGGCAACCATGCAAACACTCTCCACAGCTTGTGCACTCAAGCTGCGCTATAGTAACCTCATCCAAAAGAGTATTGACACTAATGGCTTTTACTGGGCAAATCTCTTGGCATTTTTGGCAGGTACTTGTGTCGCAAAGGGTGCTATCGTAACGGATAAGGTTTGGATAATTAAAAATTCCAGCCCTGTTGCGCAAATTTTTCATAAGGTATTCTGGTTCTGGATACTCGCCAACCCACTCAACCCCTGTAAGATGAGGCACGTTTGCACTCTCATCGCACACAATAATTTGCCCAAATGTAGCCATCTCTTCTTCATTTTGCCTTAATTCAAAACAGCCCAATTTTCCGCCAATTGATTCTAAATTTTGTGGACTTACACAGCGGATATCATCAAAATAGTATTGGGTTAAGGTTATTATGCTTTGCACACTTTCAAGCTCCTCATCGCCGATTATGGCGACGCTTCTTGGAACTGTTACGCTTTGGGTGCGCTTTCCTCCAAGAGAGTGGCGCATTTGACGCAAATCATAAAGCAACTCCATAACCTCATGCTGTTCAGACTGGCTCGCCTTAGAGTGAAGCACGTACCAGTTGATTTCAGGCGCGTACACCTCGCCCAAGGAAGGTTCGTTGGATATAAAAGCGTTGACATAATGGGCCCCTTCATGGTCCATCACCATAATCTCGCCCCCATTTTCAAGGCTTGTTGGGATTTCGGGATTCATCACAAAGAGATATTTAACCTGATACACAGCACTCCTTTTTTAAACAGTGTCTAATATGCAGATTTTGCATATTAGTAGGTAAAAAATTTTGACGGTGGCCTAGTGGCTCCGTCAAAATTTTGTTATAGCGTCGCCTTTTCTCTTTCTTTCAAATAATCCTCAAACATCACTTTTGGCTTGCAATCGCCGCAGCAATAAAGGCTTTTGAGCTTGGTATCGTTTCCTGCAAACAGGGGCGCCATAATTGCCGCGATACGGTTTACAGATTTACTTGTTGCAAAGGGTTTGCCACACTTAACACATTCAAATAGGGTGTCTTTAGCCATAATCCGCTGGCCAAACCACCCTTTGTTGAGTGCTATTTCGCCCCGCTCCATGCTTAGGCAATCCTTTTCAGGACAGGTCGCCTCGCAGTAGCCACAGCTTGTACAAATAGACGCATCAAAGCGCAAGCTGTTATCTGAGGTATGTGCTGTGAGTGCACGCACGTTACAGGCTCCCACGCAACTTAGGCACAAAGTACAAGCCTCTTCATTGATATTGATCGTCCCATAGCGCACATGTTCACCCGCTTGGATGGTGCCATAATCCCCCTCACCCACTGCCCATGCAAGGCGCGCGGAGAAGATTTCGCGTTTGCGCAAGCCATCTTCTTGGATGCCATGACGCGTGCCCTCAATGGGGCCAACCTCTTGGAGGGCTTGGATAAGCTCGGCTTCATTCATGGCAACATAAATCGCTTTAGTACCATACATTTTTTCATAGGCTTGGTTTAAAATGGAAATCACATCACCCGTGCCCTTGGAGATAAAATCGGTGTAAAACACTACCGAACTTCCGCTTTCTTGCAAAAGGGTCAATAAATGGGCTTCGTGTAGAAATTTCTCACCCTCAATCCCTAGAGGCAACACGTTTTGAGGGAGGCTTACATGTAAAGCATCTAGCCCCATTTTGCGGGGGATAATCAATGCGGTTTTATCTTGGTAAAGTTTGGCAATCTCATAAAACGCACGGCGGGGCATTTGGGCGTATTCAACCGCACCACTAGGGCACACACTGATACAGCCACCGCAACCGTGACAGTCGATGTGGGAAAATTGCAAATGTTTAGTGTCGTCAAGTTTAACAATGGCTACCGTGGGGCACACTTCGGCGCATTTACCGCAAACCTCTTCGCGGCGCTCATGATACTGGCAAATGGAAGGGTCATAAGTGATGAAGTTTTTGTAGGTATGGGTGCCTGTTTTGGCTTCGATGGCTTCGACAATCTGTGCGATGTCGTTTTTTTCTGGATTCAATACACCGCTTTGGCGCAAAGCAAATTCAGGGGCCTCAAACCATACCATTTGGTCTGCGTCCACTTCATGAAGCGCATCTTCTTGGCGAAGGGTTACATGTAAAGCACCTAAATGGCCTTCAATCATCGCCACTTCGCTTGGATGCACCACCAACACAGCAAAACCTTTAGCCTTTAGTGCTTGCTTGAGGTCGCTTAAAGCTTCTTCTTCGCCCACAAGCAAAATGTTTTTCCCCACTTCTTGGGAAAAATCCGAATCTTGGGAAAAATCGTAGCACAACGCGCGGGCTTCAAAAAGAGTGGAAGCGTTAAGTGCTTTATCTAAAAGTGAATCTTGGGAGTGTTGAAGGTAAAAATCTATCTCAGGGGCAACTAAGTGAGAGGGAACATCGGGGTGATTAGTAACAAGACACTGCTCCCCTAATAAAGGGGTTTTAACCACTTCAATGTGGTCTTGAAGGGGAATTTCGAGGTTTAAATGGTCATAATAGACATACTCTTTTGCCAGCATGCTCCGCATCCTTTTGGTCAATAAATGTTTACCGAATTGTAATAGTTAGCACATTAAGAGCCACTTAAGGAGAGTAAAAATGTCTTATTTATCCACGATATTGACGTTAGATTCATTGAAGTTTAGGCGTGTTATAATCCTCATTAATTGCACATTTACAGGTTGTAAAGCACATGGTAAACCATACTTTCCTAAGACTTCTCTTTTTCTTCACTTTTTTAGGCCTTGGTGGTCTGGCATATTGGTCCGTTCAACCTAAAGATGGTCCGATTATTCTTGGCGCTTCCCTTCCTCTTACGGGTATTAATAAAGAACTTGGCACGGAAGTTGTCGCAGGGGCCAACGCATGGTTTGAACACGTGAATGCCACGGGCGGCATCAAAGGAAGAAAAATCGAATTTATCTACTACGATGACAAATACGAACCCCAAAATACCGCACATAACCTCCAAAAACTCCTCTACGAAGACCAAGCTTTTGCGCTCTTTGGTTTTGTAGGCACGCCCACTATCAAAAAAATCCTACCTGAGATTATGCTCAACAAACTTCCCCTCATCGCCTCCTATACGGGAGCTAGTTTTTTGCGCGACGCCTCTGCGCCAAATATTGTCAATTTTCGCACCAGCTACCAAGAAGAAATCAACGCCCTTGTAGAGCACTTGCACACATCTCAGGGGTTGACGCGTTTTGCCATTTTTTACCAAAATGACATTTTTGGCGAAGAGGGCTACATTGCTACGGTCAACGCTTTAGGCACCTATAGTCTCTCTCTTGTGGGGGAAGGAACATACAAGCGCAATACTCTTTCGATTCGCCATGCCTTGCACGAAATTCAATCTTCCAGTCCAGAGGCTATTATTGTTGTAGGGGCGTACAAGCCAAGTGCGCATTTCATTCAACAGGCTAAGGAAAATGGGATGAACACGGTTATCTTTTGCCCCATCTCTTTTGTCAATGCTGATGCGCTTGTTGCGGAGCTTAGTGGCAAAACTAAAAATATTTTGTTTTCACAAGTGGTGCCCTCTTATGACCCAAAGGCTTCTGCGGCCGCCCTTGAGTACACCCGCTTACTCGAACGCTACGCACCGCTCAATAAACCCTCTCTTGCTTCTTTTGAAAGCTTTTTGGCAGCCAAGGCACTTACTCTTGCCCTAAAACGCGTGGATGACCCACTTACCAGAGGAAAGCTCCTTACTACACTTAACAATCAAACCTTTGTGGACCTGGGCGACATTCCTATGCGCTTTAGCCACCTTTACATGCATGCAAGCGTCTATCTTTCTGTGTATGAAGAAGGGTTTCACATTATCCATCGAAAGAGTTTTTAATGGGCTTTTACACTGCCTTTAACGCCTACCTTGACCGCATTACCTTTTCCATCAAAACCCGTATTTTGATTGTCATCATTGCTGGTGGCATGGTGAGCATTGGCTTTTTGATGTTTATCTCTATTTTTGCCCTCAAATATGACTACGAAACCCTCTTTCAGCGTCGCACCCTGCCGCTGGTAGAAATCGAAGAGATTAAAGACCTTTATGCGGTCAACATTCACGACACCCTCTATGACCTTCGCTTGGGGCAAATCAGTTTAGCCAACGCCACAGAGGTAATTGGCCTAGCCAAACACATTGTAGACGAACAATGGGGCAATTACCATGCTTACTTAAACCACCAAGTTGGCGGCGTTACACGCTTTGCCAGTGCGTGGTTGAATTTTTTTCTTTTAGTAAAAGACCCGCCCCCCAAAAGCCTCTACCAAGAAGGCATCACCACCAAAGTTCAAGCAAAAATGGATACCATCAATGTGCGCACACAAGAAATTTTGACCCACTACCATGCACAAAATATCACCCTTGCGCACAGTCTCACTCAAGAGACGTTTTTGGAAATCAATGCGTTGAGTATTTATGTCTCAAGTCTCATCACCTCACACCTTAAAGAGGCCATCAACGAAAAAATCCGTACAGAGCGGATTTTCCGAACCAGTATTTTTATGCTTGTTTTGCTCATTGGGTTTGTCTTCGCATTGAGCCTTTTGGTCTCGGTGCTGCTTATTAACCATTTTAAAAATCTCAACGCGACCCTTGAGGCCAAAGTAGACGATAAAACCAAAGCACTCAAACGCCTCAACAGCTCTTTGGAAAAGCGCGTAGCTAAAGAGGTGGAACTTAACCGCAAAAAAGACCAAATCATGTTCCAACAATCCCGCATGGCAAGCCTTGGAGAGATGTTGCAAAACATCGCCCACCAATGGCGCCAACCCCTTGGGGCACTGACCATGATTATCCAGAGTTTTGAGACCAAACACATGGCAGGCAAACTCACGGGCGCATTCATTGAAGAGCGTGTCAAAGATGCGCAAGTGCTCGCCAATGGCATGTCTGAAACCTTAGATGATTTCCGTACCTTTTTTAACCCCAACAAAAGCAAGCGGGGATTTGACCTCAAGGAGTCCATCCAAAAAGCCATCGACCTCTCCTACTATTTGCTTGAAAAAGAAGAGGTAGAACTGCAGCTGTTTATGAGTGAAAATGTACGCATTTTTGGCTTTAAAAACGAACTAAGCCACGTCTTTTTAAACCTCATCAACAATGCCAAAGATGCCTTGTCTAAAAAACCCACCCCAAAAAAAATCCATATCTACGTCAAATCCACTCCCGCAGAACACCAAATCAGCGTCATCGACAATGCAGGTGGCGTTGATGAAAAAATCTTGCCGCGCATCTTTGACCCCTACTTCACCACCAAACACCAAAGTGTCGGCACAGGCATTGGGCTGTACATGTCTAAGCAGATTGTTGAAGAGCACATGCAAGGAAGCATTACATGTAAAAATATTTACCACAAAATGGGCACCAAAACCCTCTACCGGTGCGCCATGTTCACCATTCACATCCCCCGCCACAAAAAGGAATCCCATGAACCGTCGTGATTTTGAATGCCTCGGGCGTTTTAATATTCTCTACCTTGAGGATGAAATTGACCTTCTTAAACACACCACCGATGTGCTTGTGGATTTTGTGCATCACATTTATCCTGCACAAACCTGTCAAGAGGCGATGGAAATCATCCAAACCAAAAAGGTAGATGTGATTGTCTCGGACATCTTGCTCAAAAACGGCAATGGGATTGAGTTTTTGCAAGAGCTCAAAGCTAAAGGCTACGACACGCCCGCCATTCTTACCACCGCTTACACCGACACGGAATATCTACTAGAAGCCATCAAACTCAAAGTGGAAAACTACATCGTCAAACCCATCAACATCAAAGAACTGCTCAACTCCTTGCACGATGTGCTCTTGCCCAAAATCCAATCCCGCGAGATTCACCGCTCTTACAACATCATCAAAACCATCTCCGCGGTGACCGATGGCAAACAAGTGGAACTCATCCGCTTTATCATCAAAAACCTCGATGATGACAATATCCTTAACTACTCTTACGCAGACATCATGGAGCGCGTGGACGTGAGCAAACCTACCGTCATTAAACTTTTTAAACAACTCTCGGATTTGGGCATCCTCACCAAAGTCCAAAACGGAAAATACCGCTTTGACGAGTGCGAACTGCCTGCTCCGGAGGCTACCGCATGAGCTTACTTCGCTCCCTTCCCAAGATTGATAAACTCATGGCCCACGACGCCTTTGCTTCGTTTAACCCTACGCGCCTTGCGCCTTGTGTCAAAGCCGCCGTGGAAGCCTTGCGCCAAGGCATTCTTGAGGGCACAGTGACCCATGTCGATGAAAACGCCCTTGTCCAAGAGATTTGCGCGCGCATGGAAGAGAGCCTTTCGCCCTCCCTCGTGCCTCTTGTGAACGCCACGGGCGTCATCGTCCACACCAACCTTGGACGCAGTTGCCTTAGTCCTGTTCTCTTAACCCGCGCAACCGCCGCTTTGACCCACTACACCAACCTCGAATACGACGTGCAAAAAGGCCGACGGGGTGAGCGCTACGCCCACGTAAGCCGCCATTTGCGCGAACTCTTGGGCGTGGAAGATGTGCTCGTGGTCAACAACAACGCCTCAGCGGTTTTTCTCATCCTCAACACCTTTGCCAAAGGCAAGGAAACCATCGTTTCACGGGGCGAACTGGTAGAGATTGGGGGAAGTTTTCGCGTCCCTGAAGTCATGAGTAACAGCGGCACCACCCTCGTGGAAGTGGGCGCGACCAACAAAACCCGCCTGAGTGACTACACCAACGCCCTCACTGAGCACACCGCCATGCTCATGAAAGTCCACCGCTCCAACTTTAGCATCGAAGGCTTTAGCGAAGAGGCCAGTTTGGAAGAGCTCGTAGGACTCGCCAAGGAAAAAGGGGTATTGGACTACTACGACCTAGGCAGTGCGTACTTAGCAGACTTGCCCTATGGCTTAAGCCACGCCGAGCCTAGCTTGCCCAAGCTTCTTGTTCACAACCCCTCACTGGTGAGCTTTAGTGGCGACAAACTCTTTGGCGGGGTACAAGCGGGCATCATCGTGGGCAAAAAAGCCCTCATCGACCGTCTCAAAAAAAACCAACTCTTGCGGATGCTTCGGGTAGACAAACTCACGTTGTGCCTTTTAGAAGAAACCGTCAAAGCCTACCTTGGGGGCGAAACCCACCTCATCCCCACCCTTGATTTGCTTTTGCGCGACGTTAAGAGCCTTGAAGCCTTAGCCAAAAAAATGCGCCGCCAGATTGGCGCGGAAAAATGCGACATAGTGCATTCTCAAACGTACGTGGGCGGAGGTACCATGCCCAACCGTCCCATTCCTACCGTAGCCTTACATGTAAAGGGTGAAGCCACAGCACTTGAGCGGCGTTTTAGAGAAAGGCACGTCATCGGACGCATTGAGCGCGACCGCTTTTTGCTCGACCTTCGCGCCCTGCTTAAAGAGGATGAAAAACCCCTTGTGGAGATTTGTAAAAAGGTACTGAACGCATGAAGCAGTTAGTTATTGGCACCGCGGGTCACGTTGACCACGGTAAAACAGCACTCATCAAAGCCCTCACGGGGTTTGAAGGCGACCAAACCGAAGAAGAAAAACGCCGTGGGATTACCATCGATCTCAGTTTTTCCAACCTCAAAGAGGGCGACACCAACATCGCCTTTATCGACGTGCCAGGCCATGAGAAGCTTGTTAAAACGATGATTTCAGGGGCGTTTGGATTTGACGCGGCACTCGTGGCCATTGACGCGCGTGAGGGCATCAAACCCCAAACGGTAGAACATTTGCAGATTTTGAATCTCTTACATGTAAAGCATTGCCTCATTGCCTTGACCAAATGCGACCTCGTGAGTCCTGGCGAACTTGAAAACCAACTCCTCCTTGTGCGCGACCATTTAAACGTCTACAAACACTTACATGTAAGCCTTCTGTTGCCAACAAGCATTCATCAACCCCACACCATTGATACCCTTCGCCAAACCCTGCTAGATTTGCCTTCCGCCAAACGTCCAGACCGTGGCGTGTTTCGCTACTACGTGGACCGCTCTTTTTCCCTCAAAGGCATCGGCACGGTCGTCACCGGAACAGTCCTTGAAGGCCAACTGGAAGTAGGCAAAAAAGTGTGGGTGTGTGAGCTTGCTAAAGAGGCGACCGTGCGTAACTTGCAAGTACACGGCGAAGACGTGGATGTGGCCAAAGTCGGCGAGCGGGCCGCGGTAAATCTGGGCGCACTCTCTCATCATGACATCAAAAAAGGGACACTTCTAACCCAAAAAGGCTACGTGCGGGGCTTTGACGTAGCGGACGTGTGGGTAGAATGCCTAGAGGGGCAAATGCTTCCCCACAACACCAAAGTCACCTTTCACGCAGGGGCCAAACAAGTCGAAGCCACAGTGCTACACTACGAGGGCGAAGTGGAACTTGCTCAGGGGTTTTCCAAGGTACAGTTCAAAGAACCACTGTTTTTAACCTTTGAAGAACCCTTTGTCCTCTCCCAATCAGGCCACACCATCGCGGGCGGGCGGGTCATCAACGCCATCAACGACCCCATCAAAAAGCGCGTGAAAATCCCTTTGCTTGAAGCCTTGTACCGCAAAGATTTGCCCATAGCGTTTATGCTACTTAGCCAAGTGCACAAACACGGGTTTGGGCTCATCTCAGCCTATCAGCGTTTTGGGCTTTCTCACCAAGAGGCACTAGCCATCACTGAGGGCATGCCTAAGGAAATTTTTGTGGATGAAAAAGGGTTGGTCATTTACCCGTTTTTTGCCCTCCAGGAACTCGAAGAGATGGTGGAAAAAATCTACGCCAAAAACCCCTACGCCTTGCTTTCTGCCACGTCTATCTCCCTTAAACTGGTCTGGGCTAGTGTGGGCATCGCCCAAAAAGCCTTGGACGGCCTGTGTGAGCGCGGATGCATCGAACAAAAAGGCGGCGTATATGTCAAAGCGGGTGTAAACATCGAAGACATCGACGCCCACGTGGAGGGCAAAATGTTTGCCATCTTAAAAGAAGCGGGCGCGTCTCCCGAGGCACCTTATAACATCTACGACGCCCTAGACATCGACCGCAAAACAGGCGATGACGCCCTCAAGCGCCTCACCACTGCGCGCAAAGTAGTGCGCCTAGCCCACAACCTTTTTGTCACTACCGAAGCGCTTACTAGCATGATGACGCGCCTGCGGGAAATCATGAAAAACGAAGGGTTTGTGGATGTGAAAAACGCCAAAGACCACTTTGGCCTCACACGCAAATACCTCATCGCCTACCTTGACTACCTCGATAATTTTGACGACGTGGTCAAAGAGGGCATGGCACGAAAATTGAAATAATGCGTGGTGAAAAAGAGTTGCAAAAGCTACTCTCCGCCCTTTCGCCCGTGCTTAAAGAGGGCGCGTACGTGTTTTGCACCCAACAGGGTCCGCCCCACGCCCTCAAAGCCCAAGCACGCATGGTGTTTGAAGAGTATGAGGGCACCACGCTCATCCTAGAACGCTCCCTCGCCCACGGGCTTTTGCATGAGGGCGTTTTTGCGTGCATTCGCCTCGACGTACACTCAAGCCTCGAAGCCGTCGGCCTCACCGCCACCGTCTCCACCGCCCTAGCCTACCAAGACATCAGCGCCAACGTCGTCGCGGGCTACTATCACGACTATATTTTCGTCCCGTATGAAAAAAAAGAAGCCGCGCTGGGGTGTTTAAAACAGCTTTACATGTAAGCACATCTTAAACCCAAGCTTTCAAAAAAACGTAATGTTTTTATTCAAGAGTTGCCTAACCTTAACTCGCGTATGATTCTTTTATGCTCGCTTGCGGGCGATTTTTACAAAAAGGACACACATGGCGCACATTCTCTCTCTTATTCCTTTGGTTGGCATCGGAATTGTGGTAAGTTTGCTTGTTTTTCTCTATTTTGAAAAGCGTGCCATCACCGCAAAACGGCAACACGAACACGACGGTTTTGTGCCCAAAGAGGGAAACCTTGCAGAAAGTTTTGCCCGCTATGAGACGCAAAACAATGTCGTCGCCTACATGGGCGGAGTGTTTATTTTTACGCTGTTTTTTAGTTATACAGGGTTTTTCACCCAAGGGCTCACCCTTGCGGATGTTTTTTTGTATATCTTCCTCACCGCTTTTTTGGGCTCTATCATCATCTTGGTAATCAAATTCAAACGCAGCATTTTAGTTAAAGTATTTGCCACCTTTTTGTACGGTGCACCCCTCATCACCGCTTCGGCTTTTGGCTTTATCGTCAGTTATCTTTTTTACTCGCTCTTAAGTTAGCGTGCACCCGCTTTGGGTGCTCGTCTACTTTAAACGCAGTGCTTCGTAGATGTTTTCTGAAATGCTTTTGGTGTAGTGCATGATGTCATTTTCCAACAAATCTTCGCTAAACATGAACGCCACTCCTGCCATCGTCCCCACCAAAATGCCCAAAACCGAGAAAAAGTCTTGATTGCGCAATTCCCGTTTTAACACCCCCTCTTCAAACATCGTCCGCAATTCTTGGATGAACACCGACTCGTAGAGTAACTCTTTCATGCTACTAGAAAATATCTCTTTGTTGGCCAAGTAGACTTTCAAAAAATAGTCAATATGCTCAGGGCGGTCTTTGACCATGCTAAAATAAATCGCCACAATGCGCCAAATCTTCTCTTCCGAATCCACCGACATCTCATTAATCTTACGCACTTCTTCGCCCAAAATCTTCGACGAGTACGTTATGACTGCCTTTGCCAGCTCCTCTTTGGAGGCAAAATAGTTGTAAATATTTCCTGGACTCATGCTAAGAAACCGCGCAATGTCGGGCATCGTCGTTGCAAAAAACCCTTTTTGTGAAAACAGCCGCAAGGACCCTTCTAAAATCTGTTCTGTCTTATCCGCCTTTGGCTTCACGTGGCACTCCCCCGTTACAGACCACCTACTCCTGTGGGCATATCTCCCTCGTAGACGAGCCTTCCGTTTTTTAGTAAGGCTATTATATCAGCAATTTTCCGCGCAAGGGCAAGATTGTGCGTAATTAATAAAACGCCAACCCCTGTTTCCACCTGTAAATCCAAAAGTGTCTTCATAACGCGCGCTTGCACACTTGGGTCTAGCGCACTTGTGGGTTCATCAGCGATAATCACATCAGGATAATTCGCCAATGCGCGCGCCATACACACCCGTTGCAAGGTGCCAAGGCTGAGTTTATGGGGCAATAAATCCAGCACATGCCCATCCTCCCCAAGCCCACACGCAAGGGCCACTTCCCGCACCCGCGCGTCCAAACGCTCCTTAGGAAACCGCCCCAATACCAACGGCTCCGCGATACTCTCATAGGCGCTAAAACGGGGGTTTAGTGCTTGCATGGGATGCTGATGCACCATGCCCACGCGCAAAGGTTCTTCCATGACCACCCTGCCCTCTTTGGGGGCAAGCATTCCTGCCATGAGTTTTGCCACCGTGCTCTTCCCCGAACCCGAATCCCCCACCAATGCGACAATCTCTCCCCGTTTGAGGGTGAGTGAGCAGTTTTGTAACACAAACGTGTCGCTGCGTGGGTACGCAAAACCCACCGCCTCTAGGGCTATCAACACGCGCATCCCCTCAAAATAGCACGCGTGCGCCCCATTTTGCGTCCCCTTCAAAAGGGGTTTTTCCTCAAAACACCGCCGTACAGGCTGGGTACAGCGGGGTGCATACACACATCCCTTAGCTTCTACATGTACATGCTCAGGCGTGGATGTGTGCGCATGGGATGCATCGTGCCGATGCACCAAACGAAAGGTGGCTTCGCCTTTGATTTTGACGATGTCTTTGGCCCGATCCATCCGTGGAAACACCCGCGAAAGGGCAATCGTATAGGGGTGCAACGCCCGCTCAAACAACTCCACAGAGGGCAACACTTCTAGCAACTGCCCAAGGTACAACACCCACGTCACGTCACTCACGCGGTGGGCTAGCTCCAAATCATGGGTAATAAGCACGAGTGTTTTTCCCTGTGCACGCAAGGAATTAAAAAGCAGTTCTAAAGACCTTTTTGATGTTTCATCCAGCCCCGCTGTTGGCTCATCAAGTACCACACAAGGGGCATCACTGGCAAGGGCAAGAGCCAAAAGCACCCGCGACACTTCCCCACCGCTTAGCTCCCTTGGGGTGCGCTCTTGCACCTCCTCCTTTAATCCCACCGATTCAAGCAATCCTTTACATGTAAAGCGTGGTGCCATCACTTCACGCAATTGCGCGCCCACCGAGAGTAGCGGATTTAAGTTTTCACTGCCGCCTTGGGGCATGTAGGCGATGTGGCGTTGGCGAAACAGCCGCTGCTGGGCGCTTTCTTGGTCAAGCCATGAAACGCCGTCTACTTTAAGGCTTCCTTGCGCCGTTGCGTTCGAGGGAAGATGGGCCATGAGGGCTTTGGCGAGGCTCGTTTTTCCCGCACCCGATTCGCCAATAATCGCCGTAATCGTTCCTTTTTGAACCTTACATGTAAGGCCTTCAAGGGCGATGAGCCGATGGTGTTCTTCTTCATAAAACAGCGAAAAATCCACAAATTCAACCACGCAACACCCCTTTTACACGCCCATCCAACACACCCTCTAGGCTAAAAATCACAAAGGTCACCCCCACCAACACCATGCCTAAAAGCACCACGGGCGGGAAAATCCAATGCCACCAAATATCCAGATAATAGTACTGCATCCCCTGGCGTATCATCATCCCAAAGGATTTTTCACTGGGACTCAACAACCCCAAAAAGGCCAAGGTCGCTTGGGCCATCACCGCAAAACGAAACCGTCCCGCACAGGAAAAACCAATGAGTGGCGCAAGGGCGGGGAAGATGTGGCGCCTGAGTACATACCACCCGCTCGCGCCCATCTGCAACGCCACCTCAACATACAAGGTCTCTTTCAGGTGCGCCGTTTGAAAACGCACCACCTTTGCCCCGATGGGAAACGAAAGCACGCCCAGTAGCGCGCCTAGTTCCATTCCACTTGGCCTTGCAATGCTCGCCACCAACAACAGCACCAATACCGAAGGCAAGGCGATTAAGATGTCGCACAAGCGCATGAGCACCGCGTCTATCCAACCGCCCCAGTAGCCACTTGCCATCCCCACAACCGCTCCAAGTCCCACTGAAATGCCCGCAACCCACACCCCAAACACAAGGGTATTTTGCACTGCTACTAGTAGTTCTGAGAAAATATCCATGCCTGCGTCATTGACCCCCAAAAGATGGGTCAAGGAAGGTCGTGCCAAGGGTTCAAACACAAAGGCATGGGGGTCATGAGGAAGCCAAAACAAGGCCAATATGCCAAGTGCGCTCACCGCACCAAAAAGCACCACACCTACCTTAAAAAATGGCTCCCTTAGCACGCTTTTCATGCGCGGTTTCCTTTGGGTTTTAACCAAAACGCTACCCCTTCAAGCAACACGCTCATCCCAACCACCCCCAAAGAGAGCAACGTCACAACCACTTGAATCACCGGCACATCCCGCTTGGCAACTGCGTCCATCAGCAAAGACCCAATCCCAGGGTAAGCAAAAATCGTCTCCACCACGATGAGGCTTGTTACCATCGAAGCAAGGCGAAACCCAAAGCGTACTACAATGGGAAGCAACGCATTTAAGGCCACATATTTATACCGCACCCGCCACGGCCCAATCCCCCGCAGGTGCGCGCAGGAGACAAAAGGGGCGGGCAATACGTGCAACACACTCACCCGCACCAGTAAAAATTGCCCCGACAAGGAGGCCAAAAAAAGTGTCATTGCAGGCAAACACAGGTGGGCTAGCACGTCTGCGACATGGGCTATCCCGCTTTTATCACTGTAGGGTGTGAGCGCTCCTTGCAGGGGAAACCACCCCAAATGGGCCCCAAAAAAGAGCAAAAACACCACCCCAAGCACCAGTTCAGGCACCCCATCCAAACTTACCATGGCCCCGCTCAACCGCCTATCCACCTTGCTTGCACGCCTAAAAGCACTCTCTACCCCCAAAACAAAGGCCACTGCAAAAGAGCTAAGGTAGGCGCAAAGTCCAAGCAAAAGCGTCCACGGCAAGGCTTCTCCTAACAGCGTACTAATCGGCACACCGTAGGCCAACGAAAGGCCAAAATCTCCGCGCATAAACGCGTCCACATACGCTAAAAAAGAAGGAGGCACAGGAGTCAAACGGGCTTCTTCTTGGGGGGAAAGCACGACGTCGCTGCTCGCATACATCGCCGTGGCAAAATCCCCTGGAAGCCACAAAGGCAGTCCATAGGAAAGGTACGCCATCACCCCAAGGGCAAGGGCGTACGAGAGGAAGGTGCGCGCCATTTAGGGAAGCAAGGCCCGTTTGTTTTGAGGGATGGGAATCCCCTTGGCAATGCCCCCTTGGGTGTAAAACCACGCTACTCCTTTGCGGGTGTCGTACACACTAAGTGCCCGAGGGTAGTACAAAGGAATGGCAGGCAAATCGGTCGCATGCAGGAGTTGAATCTCTTGCACCATGGCCGTGCGCTTGGCTTCATCCATCTCTAAAAGTTGCGCTTCTAAAAGGGCGTTGAACTTCGGGTTGGCGTCATACCGCGCGCTGTTTACCGAACCCGCCCCGCCCCACGGTAAAATCATCTCATTGAGGATTTTTGCGTCTCCTGCGATGCCTCCGTGTCCTGAAACGGCAAGGTCAAATTCCCACGCTTTGACCTTGGCATCTAGCGTAGTTTGTTCTAGCCCAATGAGTTCAACTTCCATCCCAAGGTCGCGCAAAAACGCGGCAATCATCTCCCCGTCGCGGTCGCTTCCTGCTTGTCCTCCTGAGGTGATGCTCGAAGAAAGAAGGCTTACATGTAAGGGTTTTCCCTCTTTTTCTAACACCCCGTTGGCGTTTTTGGCGTACCCTAGGGTTCCTAGCAAGGCAAGGGCTTTTGAGGGATTAAAGGCGTAGCTTGGCAAAGAGGGGTTCGCCATGGCATGGTCAGGAGAAAGTAGCCCTAGGGAGGCTAGCTTTGGGTGACCCTGATGGGCTTGGGCGATGAGCCGTTCGCGGTCGATGCCGTAAGCCAAGGCTTGCCGAAAGGCCACGGAGTTAAAAGGGGCTTTGCGGTGGTTAACCATGAGCTTTTTATTCCACGAACGCTCATCTTCGATGACCTTAAGATGCGGTACTTTTTCCACCTGAGAAAGCATTTGCGGGCGAATAGTCGCCATGTCAACACCGCCACTCAAAAGCGCGCTTAAGGGCTTATCGGTTTTGACGTAAATGAGCCGTTTAACCTTGGGCGTCCCGCCATAATACTCCCCAAAGGCTTCGTACAGATACGTCCCTTTTGTCTTGTCAAAATCCTTGTACATGTAAGGCCCTGAACCAACAAACGCCTTGGCATCCAAGAAGCCCTTGGGGTCTTCCACTCCTTCCCAAATGTGTTTGGGCAAGATGGGCATCGTCCCACCGATGTCGGAAAGAAAAGGGGCGTAAGGCGTAGAAAGAGTGATGCGCACGCGGTGCGGGCCCTCCACTTCCACTGAAGCAATCGCGCGGGTGTCTATCCAGTAATAAGGATATTGCTTAAAATACCCAATAGTAAAGGCTACATCCTCCGCACTCACAGGCGCGCCATCGTGCCATAAGGCATTTTCTTGCAACTCAAACACAAAGCTTTGGCTTTGCGCGTCGTATGTCCACGCTTTGGCAAGGGCGGGCGTGAACCCGGAACTGTCTTTCCACACCAAGGTGTCAAACACGTAACTCATGCGCACGTAGCCCGGACCTCTGGGGTAGTGATGGTAGGGGTTGGGGTAACCAAATGCCCCTTGGGAGTCTGCTATTTTCACCTCTGGCACTTGGGCCATGGCTAGCGAAACTACCAAAAAAAGGAGGAGTTTTTTCGTCATTTTAAAAACCTCTGGTGTAGTGAGAGAAACAATCAATACACACTTTTTTGCCCTCTTGTAGACGCATTTTCAGCTCTGCCGCGCTTTCGCCACACGCTTCGCACACCAAAGATGTAAACAAGCGGGCAGGCTTGGGAAGCTCAAAAGAGGGGGTTTTGAGTTCAAACACCTCCTCCAAGGGAGCTTCCAAGATATGTGCTTGCATGGCAACCCTGTCCATGTTTGGATCTAACGGACGGCGAAACACCACGCGGCCTTTTTTATCTCTTTTGCGGTCAAAAAAGCTAAAGGCTTGCTTGCCCGCGTCTTTGTAAATGAGATTGCCCTTGCCAAAACTACACCCTAAAAGCACTTGAATGGCATCCACACCACACGCATCGTTTTCAGTAACACACACAAGCTCCTCATCGGCGCTAAAGCCTTGCATTCCTAGCCACGTTTGCGCCGCCTCCACCGCACGAAACCCAATAGCAAGTCCGGGGCATTCGTGCCCGTGAAAATCCACACACTTTTCCCAACGCGCGTTCATTTGCATTCCTTAATTGACGAATTTTTGCCTAATGCTAACGCGGTGGCACTGTATTATTGCTTAATTTTAAATAATATTTATGCCTGTTCTTTTTGTTATTTCGTCACTATTTTTGTGGCCTTGGGGAGCTTTTAGAGAAGATTTGTTACACTCCTGTTTTTGCCTTACATGTAAAGCCAAAGGAACACCATGTCTTCTATTTTTTTGTGTGCTATTTCCAATATCAAAAGCGGTGCGTGCGAACAAGATTGCGCCTTTTGCGCCCAAAGTATCTCCCATGGCGCCACCATCGACCGCTACAGCAAAAAACCCATTGGGACTATCATCTACGAAGCAAAACGCGCCAAAGAGCGCTACGCGACGGGCTTTTGCTTGGTTAGTTCTGGAAAGTCTCTTACGCCCAAAACCCTCGCGTTGGTGTGTGACGCAGCCAAAGCCATCACCGATTTAGACTTAGGCCTCAAACTCATCGCCTGCAATGGTGTCGTCGCTGACCCTGAAGATTTGTACACCCTTAAAGCCGCGGGCGTGCAAGCATACAACCACAACCTCGAAACCTCTGAAGCCTTTTACCCCACACTGTGCTCCACCCACACGTGGCAAGAACGTTACCGTACATGTAAACACGTGGGCGAAGTAGGCCTAGACCTTGTGTGCGGGGGGATTTTTGGCGTTGGGGAGAGTGAAGAGGATCGCGTGAGCTTACTCACTTCCATCGCCTCGCTAAACCCTAAAAACGTGCCCTTGAACTTTTTTCACCCTAATCCTGCCCTGCCTATTTCTCAACCCACCCTCTCCCAAGAAGAGGCCCTAAAAATCATCTCCTTAGCCCGAACATGCATCCCTAATGCCCAAAAAATAATGCTCGCAGGAGGACGTGAACGGGTTTTTGGCAAAGGTAATTACACTTTTTTTTCCTATGGGGCAAACGCCATGGTCATTGGAGATTATCTCACCACCCAAGGCGAAGATGCCAAGGCGGAACTCGAAGCCCTAAAAACTCTCGGGCTTGAGATAGCAGGGGCGTGCAAAGAAATTTAGCGTGGAGGCTCTAGGGCGTGGTTACGTTTAATGCGGTACCCTACTCCGTTGATGTTTTCGATAAAATCAACACCACAAACCTCCCGCACACGATACACAACCATTTGCAATTTTTTGAGATTAATCTCCCCATCCCACATGGCAGCATAAAGGGCCTCGTAGCGCACACAGCCGTTTTTGTTGTTGCACAAAAGCTGAATCAGCTTCAATCCCTTGGGACCCACCTTGACCACTTCAGTCTCCTTGTAAAGAAGGTTTGTCTCATGGTTAAAGTAAAACCCGCCGATAATTTTGCTCACCTTTAATCCAAATCCGCGGTTTGCCTTAGCACTCAATAGCGACAAGGTTGCAATAATCTCCTTCTCATCATAGGGCTTGACAATGTACCCATCCGCCTCCACATCCATGGCATACCTAATCATCTCTTCATTGGCATAAGCGGTTAAAAAAACAATGGAGCAATGGCTAATACTTCGGATATCCATGGCCACCTCACACCCACTTTTTGGGCCACGAATCATGATGTCCATAAGCACAAGATGGGGACTAAACTCACGAATGGCCTCTAGGGCATCGGCACCATTATCCACCACACCCACTACGCTCCACCCGCGTTTTTCAAGCACCATTCGCAAGTATTCCGCCGCAATCGCCTCGTCTTCCACAATCAAAATCTTATACATGATTACTTCTTTTGTAGCAAATTTGACACCCAAACCCTTTTTTATGACTAAGCGCCATTGTTCCTTTGAGTTGCCTCACATTAAGCTCAACAAGTTTTAACCCAATGCCTTTGATTTCCTCTTTCTCTTGGCCTTTTCCGTTGTCTTGGTATAAAAATTCTACCACACCATTGTTCTCTTTTAAGGCAATGATAACACAAGGATTAGCCATACCCTCAAAAGCATACTTGAAACTATTGGTCAAAAGTTCGTTAACGATAAGCCCAAGAGGCATTACCTCATTGAGTGTAAGTTCCAAGGGAGAAACAGCAAACTTGGTCTTTACATGTAAACCCATCGTGCGCTCAATAGTAGAAGAGAGTTTCTCGATAAACAATTGCGCATTTACCTTTTCAATGTCACTAGAGACATACAACATCGAATGTACCATCGCCATCGCCTCAATACGCTCCTTGCTCACATGAATAATCTCTTTCACCCGTTGGTCTTCTTTTTCCGCTTGAATAGCAAGCATTGAAGAGACAATGTTAAGGTTGTTTTTGACACGGTGATGAATTTCGTTATAAAGCAAATCTTTTTTATGGCTCAGGTTCATCAAACGCTTGTACGCATCCACCCGTGTTGTTTCATAATAAAACCCAAACGCTATAATCAGTATCACCACAAACAAAAAATTAAGCAAGGCTGTTTCACTTTGCAAAAAAGAACTTGTGGCAAAAAGCGTTGGGTTAAACCACAAAATACCCACAAGCACTGTCAATAGCGCACCACTAAAGCACAAGCCCTTTTGCCAGCTAAACAATGAAAAAGCCCCCAAAATAAATGGAAGAATGAATCCCAATGTAAAATCATCAAATTTCCCCATCACAGAAATACCAACGGTAGTGATGCCCAAAATAAGCAAAATGGCATAGGAAGCCTTTTCGTACTGTTGTTTTTGGTACAGTCGCATGAAGGCCACGAGCATCAGTAAAAGCATAATAGAACGCACAAGAATAACGGTATAGTTAGCACGGTAAATATCAGTAAGATTATGGATAAAAAAAACGCCAATTGTCATCACATACATCGCAAGAAGAATCTTCTTTCTGCGCTCTTTGGCGGCGGTAATGATTTCAGAATTTGATTGAAGGGGTTGGGGTTTCATGGGGAAAAATGTAGCATACCTGAACTTAATTTCATCATTTCTTATACGAATTTGAAAACTCTCATCATTATTAGGTAGAATCAGACAAAATGTGACCAAAACGTGGTTTGAAATTTATATAATTTCATTAGGAACCAATAATGAGATTCGGTCAGTTTCTCACAAGAAAATTAATTTTAATACGAAGGATGTGACATGAAACGTTATGCTTTGGCACTGGTTGCCAGCTCACTGGTTGCGGGTTCTGCTTTTGCACTTACCCTTGAAGATGCGATGCGCGATGTGGTAGCAAACCACCCTGAGGTCTTGGAGCGAATTCGCGATTTTCGC